>CAJMLQ010000011.1 GCA_905214265.1 uncultured bacterium | reverse complement strand
CCATGCAGGAGGTGGTCGATCTGCTGCGGGACGAACACGGCTGGTCTGACAGCGTATCAAACCTGTCCAATAAGCTCCAGCGGGAATCCCTGCGCTATGTCGAGGCTGTCCAGCTTGCCGACGCGCTGGGCTATGAAATCGTCTGGCAGAAGCGAAGATAAGGAGGATTTTTCACATGACGGATACGGAAAAGAAATTGTTGCAGGCACAGCACCGGTTAGAGGAAGCGCAGGCGCGGGATCGTGTCAAGGAGCGCAAAGCCAGAACGCGCAGACTCATTCAGGAGGGTGCAATTCTGGAAAAGGTGCTGCCGGAGGTGCGGACGATGGAACCGTCTGTGCTGGAGGATTACCTGATGCAGAAGCTGCCGCAGCACGATTGAATTCCGCTGGGAGGTCTCCGGGAAACTGGGGGCCTCCCTCTTTTTTCTCCCGTAAGGGCGCACTTACTCACCACCCCGAAGGGGCGGTGGTATTTCCTGCGGCAACCGTGCGCTCTGCGAGGCGGATGCGGCTTCTGCGGAAGCCTTATGGACAATGCCACATCACGGCGGTGCTGCTGTCATTGTCCACGCAGACGGCTCAATGTTCTGCTTCATATGCACAACAAGGGGATGGCGATTTGCCACCCCCATTCCGCCGCCTGCCTGCGAAAATCTGCCACCGGCAGTTTTTCGCAGTTATGGGTATCGCTCTTGCGACACCATTTTCTTTTTGCGAAAAAGAAACAAAAACCGAAAACGAGAGGACGGTGAGAACGGATGGCGATCTATCACTTGGAAGCGAAGGTGGTCAGCAGAGGTTCGGGGCGCTCTGCAGTTGCCGCTTCCGCTTATCTGAGCTGTACCAATATCTTAAACGACTATGACGGGGTACGGCACGACTTTACACGAAAGAAAGGGCTTGTGTGGCAGGAGGTATTTCTGCCGGAGTTTGCGCCACCCGAATGGAAAGACCGGGGCGTGCTTTGGAACGCCGTGGAGAAAAACGAAAAGACCAAGGACAGCCGCCTTGCCCGTGAGTTTGTTCCGGCTCTGCCCATCGAACTGACACCGGCACAATGGCAGGAGCTTCTAACAGATTTCATTCAGAACAGCTTTGTTGCCGAGGGAATGTGCGCTGACGTTGCTATCCACGATCCGCACCCGCCCGGTCATAATCCTCACGCCCACATCATGCTGACGGTGCGCCCGCTTGATGAGCAGGGCAACTGGCAGTATAAAACCGAGAAAGAATATCTCTGTGTCAGAAACGGCGAGGAACGGGGCTTTACCGCCGCTGAGTTCAAGGTGGCACAGGCTGACGGATGGGAGAAGCAATATTCCTACAAGGTCGGGCGCAAGAAAGTGTATATGCCGCAATCCGAAGCGGAGAAGCACGGATATGAACGAGCCAACAAGCACCCGAAAAGCACCAAGTTCGGCAGACAGAATCCCATTGCCGAGCGTTGGAACAGCGAGGAACAGCTTGTGGAGTGGCGCAAGGCGTGGGCTGATGTGACTAACTGGTATCTGGAGCGATACGGACACGACGAGCGCATTGACCACCGCAGCCATGCAGACCGGGGCTTGACTGAGCAGCCTACCATTCACGAGGGTGTGGTTGCCCGTGCGTTGGAGAAAAAGGGTGTTATCTCTGACCGCTGTGAAATCAACCGCCAGATTAAGGCAGACAATGCTTTGCTCCGTGAGCTGAAAGCGACGGTTAAGAAGCTGATGCATGCGGTTAAAAATACGGTTCCTGCCATAGCGGAGGCAATGGAAAAGCTACGGAGCAATATGATTATTTTCAAGTATCAGCTCTTGCATATTGGAAACGGTAAGCACAGCATTAAGCAGTCCTTAAATCTGTTCCGTGACGAAATGGCAGAATATGTTGCCATCACCGACAAAATCAAGGCAAAATCCAAAGAACGTAAAACACTTTTGACCGAGAAAAAAGAAACGCCGGTGGTTCATGTTTTGAAGCACCGTGACCTTGCCAAGCGGATTGCGGAGATGACGGAGGATTTGGAGGAATTGCGCTCTGAAAAGGCGGTGCTGCTCCGGCGGATGGAATTTCCAGAGAATGCTACCGCTGACAGCTTCCGTAAGGAAATCCGCACTTTGGAGGACGGGCTAAAAAAGTTGGAAGCAAGCGAAGCCAAGTATGCCGCCGAGCTTGACAATGCCCTTAAACAGTACGCCGAACTGCAAGCACAGGCGGCTAAATTTGACCCCCTTGAGCTGTATGAAGCACGACGGACTATTCGCCCTGAGCAGGAACGCCAAACCGCACAGCGAGTGCAGGATGCCTACGGTGAGAAATACGATCTGATGATGATGTATGACAGCAAGCGGCATGTAGCAAATCTGCTCCATGAAGAAGCAGAAGCACGCTCCATCCGCGAACATCTGCTTCAGAAACAGCAACGGCAGGCACAGCAGAAGCAGAACAAAAAGAAAAGCAGAGACAGTTGGGAGCGATAAAATTTCATCGGGAGTGCATTTTGAACGATGTACTCCCGCTTTTTTTGTGTGTCGGCGGGTGCATGTTCTAACGGGCAAAAGTCCCGAATCCGCCCAGCAGTGGAAGGATGTATGCTTGTACGCAGGTATGACCATACCGATTTTTTGCTGATAAACGGCAGCGTATATTGTTTTTCTTCCGATATTCGTATATAATGTATCCAGTTTGATCCTGTCTGGACGGAGGTGCGATATGGGTGAAATAAAAGGGTATATTTCCATACGGGAGGCATCCCGCCGCTGGGGTGTATCGGAGCGGCGGGTCAGCCAATATTGCACCGAGGGGCGCATCCCCGGTGCATCCCGCTTTGGAAGATCCTGGGCAATTCCAGAGGACGCGAAAAAGCCGTCTGATCCGCGGAAAGCGGATACCAATAAAACGAGCCGGAGGTGAACAGCATGCCAAAACCGAAATGGAGTCTGAATACGATCTACATATCCGAGCGCTTACAGGAGAGCCTGCGGCCCATCTCCCGCTGCGCTCTGACCACGGTGGTGGCCCCATGGGCTACGGCAAAACAACGGCGGTAAACTGGTATCTGGAGCAGCGGACCAAGGTGGAGCCGCTGCGGATCGTCCGTATCAGCGTATATTCTGACAACCTTGCGATTTTTTGGAAAAGCGTGCAGGACGCCTTTGGCCGGGCGGGCTTGGACTTCCTGCGGGACTATCCCTGCCCCACGGATGCCGCCAGGGCAGGACTGCTGACGGACGACCTCTGCCATGAACTGGCGGGAGAAACCGCCTACTACATCTTTATTGACGATTTTCACCTATTGACGGACCTGCGTGTTTCCAGGTTTCTCTGCACCCTTGCAAACCGCCTGCCCGGCAATGTGCATCTGATCGCCGCCAGCCGGGACCGCTTTCTGCCCGCCGCGGAAACCGTCCGGCTGGGGAGCAAGGTTTACCGGATCGGTACGGAGCAGCTGCGGCTGAACCACACGGAGCTGGCCATCTATGCCCACCGCTGCGGCACGGAGCTTTCCGATGCGCAGGTCGAGGCCCTACTCTATTCCAGCGAGGGTTGGTTTTCCGCCGTCTATCTGAACCTGCGGACCCTCTCCGAGCGTGGGGTGCTGCCCGACCACAACTCCGACATCTATGCCACCTTCACCGCCGCTATGATCGACCCGCTCCCCGAAAAGCAGCGGGAGTTTTTGGCGGTCATGGGCCTTGCCGATGAGTTCACCGTGCAAATGGCGCAGTTTGTCACCGGCGACGCCCATGCGGAAGCGCTGCTGACCGCGTTGACGGAACAAAATGCATTTGTAAAATGTCTGCCGGACGGCGTGACGTTCCGGTTCCACCACATGATGAAGGAATGTGCCGAGCGCACCTTCCTGACAATGGAAACGAGAAAACAGGCCCTCTATCTGGAGCGGCTGGGAACCTGGTACGAGAGCCACAGGCAGTATCTGCACGCCATCACTGCGAACCGGCGGAGTGGCAATTACGACGCCCTGCTCCGTGTTGTGGAACAGGACGCAGGCATTCTGCTCTCCTCGCTGGACCCGCAGACGGTGCTGGATGACATTGCAGCGTGTCCCGTTTCCATTCTGAAAGCCCATCCTCTTGCGCTCCTGGTGCTGATGCGCAGTATGTCCAACTGGCGGAATATCCCCAAAATGCTGGAATTGAAAGAACTTTTGCTGACCGCCATACGGGAGCAGTCTGAGCTTTCCCCGCAGGAGCGAGGCAATCTGCTGGGTGAGTGCGACCTGATCATGAGCTTCCTCTGCTACAACGATATCAGCGCCATGAGCCGTCTGCACCGAAGCGCCAGCGCGCAGATGTCCCGCCCTGCGATCAGCATTCACAAAAGTGGCGGCTGGACCTTTGGCTCGCCGTCCGTGCTGATGATGTTCTACCGTGCGCACGGTGAGCTGCAAAGCGAGCTTGCGGAGATGGACGAATGTATGCCCCACTATTATAAAATCACCAACGGCCACGGACATGGCGCGGAAAAAATCATGCTGGCCGAGGCGGCGTTCATGCAGGGCCATTTCACGGATGCGCACATCGAGCTGGAAAGCGCCTATGCCCAAATCGAGGGCAACGGGCAGGAGAACATGGCGCTGTGCTGCGACTTTTTGGCACGGCGGCTCTGTCTGCATATGGATATGGAGCAGCGCTATTCCTTCGAGGAACGCCGTGAGGCTTTGCTGCGCAAGCACAACGCCGCATGGCTGAACATCTGGAGCGCCACCAGCGCCTATTACCACGCACTGCTGGGCGCGACGGACAAGATCCCGCCTGTTTTCGCAGAGCACCAGCTCTCCACCATCCATTTCCTTGCGCCGGGCAAGCCGATGATGGAGATGATTGAGAACCAGGTGTATCTGGCCCAGGGCGCTTACGCCAAGGTCATCGGCCGCAGCGAGGGACAGCTGGCTGTGTGCGATACCATGCACTACGCATTGGTGACCCTGCACCTGCGCATTCAGGTGGCTGCGGCCTATGAGATGCTGGGCAAACGGCCGGAAGCGCGGGAAGTGCTGGAGCAAGCGCTTCGGGATGCAGAGCCGGATGAATTTCTGATACCGTTTGTGGAGAACTACCGCTATCTGAGGGACTTGCTGGGATGCTGCGCAGAACATAATACGCTTGTCAAACGCATTGTGCAGCTTGGCGATGGGTATGAGGCGCGGCGAAAGCAGATGCAGGATCAGGCGGTGCGCCCCGCAGTGCTGGCTCCGCTGACGGAGCGGGAGTGGGAGATCGTAGGTCTGCTGGCCGAACGTCTGTCCAACCGGGAGATCGCGGAAAAGCTGTTCCTCTCCGAGGGCAGTATCAAACAATACATCAATCAGATTTATTCCAAACTTCATATCGAGGGCGATACCCGAACCAAGAGAAAGAAGCTGTCTGATCTGTTCTCGCAAAAGACCTAACCTTTGGTTAATGTTTTTTCATTAAAATCCACCGTATAATTTGATCGTGTACGGTGGATTTTTTATACCATAGGCGAGGAGGACTTAAATGGAACGAAGATACATTTCAGCGGTCAAGCCGTTGGACGGATTTGTCCAGCAGGTGGATTTCATCTCCGGCAGCCGCCTGCTGTTGGACATGAATCCACATCTGGACAAGATCCGCTTCCGGTCGCTGGCCGACCCGCAGGTGTGGAACAGCGCCGTGACCAACGGCATTTTTGTCCGATTCGGCAATGTAGAGCTGAACCACGATGAAATACTGTCCATGGCGGAGCAGGAGCACGGGAACACCACTGATTAAAAATGAGGAAACGGATATGAAAATTTGGAAAAAGTATGCAAGTCTTTTCCTGACGCTGGTTTTGTGCCTGAGCCTGGCGGCTTGCGGCGGCAACGGCGACGGTTCGCATGGCAGAAAATTGCGCGACACCGATGTGATTATTGACTATGGCATGGTTACGCGGGGCGGGGAGCAGACCATTGTGTTTGCCGTCTGCGATCAAAATGCGATATATCTCTATTGCGATGACGATGAGCACGCGTTATTTGACACGGCCATGCTTCCGACAGAGGAACTCTATGATCGGGATATATGGAATGAGGACTGGGTGCTTGGCTCCATGGATTTCCGTGATGTTACCGGTGACAACAACGGTGATCTGCAGGCAACCCTCTATCATTTGAATATGAGCGAATCGAATATTTCGTGGCATTGGGAGGAAGACGGGGGGTATGTTTATCAGCCGGATGGCTCCACGTTCTACCAATCTATTGTGGTCAGATATCCCGATGAGGAGCCGGAGGAACCGGAAACGTCGGAGGAATCGGAATATGATTTCAGTAAGTACGAGGGGCTCTGGAAGGGCGGTGCAGATGCGGGCAGCAAATATGATCGCGAGGAAGTATACCTGGAGTTTGACGCCTATGGCTGCTGGACGCTCTATGCCGGTGGAGATTCGATAGACGTTGGTTCCCTGTGGTATGAACCGGACTGGGACGCCACCTATGTCTACTGCTACCAGGGCGGCGCCATCGGCAGCTCCATCAACGGCAGACAAATCGAGCTGGAGAGTGACCAGCTCTCCATCTCCGACTGCGGCATCTTCAGCCGCGAGGAGCCCCGGACGTACCATTTGGCTGCTTCGGCGCTCCAGGGCACCTGGTACCTGGACAACGACCGTTCGGCGGAACGTTACATCGTCATCGACAGCGCTGGCAGCTGGAGCCTCTGCCAGCGTACACCCGGCAGCGCAGAGGCTGCGGAAATAGACCATGGCACATTCTTCTTCGAAACAGATGGGCCCAATATCTTCTGTGCGGATTCTTCCGTGCGTGAAATGAGCCTTCGGGTGTTTTACTTTGCGGAAGACGGGGAGGATGGCGTCATCGTCTGGGGCGAGGAGGACACATATTACCGGATGGAGCGGTAAAAGGAAGGAGGCAGCACGAACGCAGTGTGGAACAAGAATCTTGCGCTTCTGCTGGCGTCGGTTCTCTGCCTGAACCTGGCGGCCTGCGGCTTTAACGGCGGCATCACCGGTACCGATTAGCGCACATGGGGCATTGTGGCCGACGGCGGCACCATCACCCGCGGCGGTGAGGGCACCGACATCCTGGTATGTGTCCACAAAGCAGACGCCACGTTTTATTACGACGAGGAGGTCCAGACCCTGTTCGCCTATGTGGACTATCCGATCACCCTTGCGGACAACGCGTGGGGGATGTATCAGGGCATAGACTTCTCTGATTTGAACGGCGACGGCAACAGCGACGTGACCATTCTTTCTCCACAGAGACTGAATTCTATGTGGCGGATTGGTATATGGTTTTCACCAAGAGCTATATGGTTTACCTGCCCGAAGGATATGACGGCCTTGTTTTTGCCGCCGAGCTGGAGGAGGACAACTATGAGGACTTCATGAAGCGGAAGCAGCAGAGTGACCCTATGGCTGAGAGCTATATTATGGATGGCGACTCGGAAGAACCTTACAACTACCTGTTCTTCCGCATTTGTGACTGAGTCAACGGATAGAAAGGAAATGAAAAATGAAAAACTTTCGCAATTTTTGGGTGCTTACACTTTCCGTACTGTTCCTACTGAGCCTTTCGGCCTGCAAGCGTGCATCGCCATCCGACACGTCAAACTCATCGACGCCGGCGGAACCGGCACCGAGTGCAGCAGAGCGTACCCAGACCGATATCCTCTATGCCGTTTTCTATGCCGATGAGGTCAAAGAATACCCCATCGAATATACCGGTGCCCAAAAGACTGCCGAGGAACTGGCCCAATCACTCAGCGAGCTGACTGGGCTGGACTTTACCATCACCGCCAGCCAGACCGAGGACGGCTGGATCGTGGACTGGGCTGCGGATTCTACGCTGGTTGCAGGGCTGGACGACCGGGAGCAGAAGGAGGAGTTCTTCTTCTTTGACTATGATTCCCAGTGCTGGTTCATGATGGACAGCCTTTGGCGCACCCTGACCGAGAATCTGGACGCCGAAAATATCTATTACACCATGGATGGTGGCCAGGAGCTGGTCTTGGAGAACCTGTCTTCTTCCATCAACACATTCCCCTCGGACGTTCCCTATATGGGGTCTGGCTTCTATGCCGCCCATGACGATGTGCGAGGCGATGAGGGATCCACCGAGGACGGAGAGGCTTCCTACAATACTTACTATGATGAATCCACTTACTATGATGAATCCACCGGCCTGCTGCTGACGTATCCCGATGTGTTTTCCTCGGAAGGCACCTTGGATGAAAACGGGAAAATGAATTTCTATACCCTGTGGGATACCGGGATGCTCTTCTGGATCGAGTCCAACGAATCGGGGTGGACCACTGACGCATTCTTGGAGACCTTTGATGCCCGTGTGAGGATGGAGTTGCAAGGAAATGTGATCATCGCCTGCGGCGAGGGGACAGACGCCTACGGCAATGTCGTTCCGATGGCATGGTATTGCGTCGTCGACCCCGGCTTTATCGCCAATGTGGAGGTGCATTGCACCGATTCGGACGAGGCGGACTATTGGTATGAGGAATTCCAGAATGACGCATTCTGGATCGAAAACGCCCGGGGAATCTATGGGGAAGGTTAAGGCGCGGAAGCAGCGGCTTTATGGACGAAAAGAATTACAGAAAAGGAGAAAAATATATGAAACAAAATAGACCTGACGAGACCGGTTTTGAAAAGATGAGCGATGAGGAGCTGTCCCGAAAGGTGAAACACTATGAGAACATTGAGCGCATCGGGGGAAAGCTGATCATTGTCATGATCATCGCATTATTTCTCGCGGCGTTCCTGCAGGACAATTTTCTGATCGTTTTCGGTTTGATCGCGTTCATCGTCCTGCTCATGTTCCTGCTCCCGATGCGGGCGGAAGGAAAGAAAAATGCCCTTCTGACACAGCAACTCGGCAGTTTCTTTTACGGGGAACTGGCGCGTATGTTCGGCCCCGCGCCGGAAAAGCCGGAGATGCCCATTGACGAAGCGTTCCTGAGGCGTATCGATCCGGTGCGTAGTCCCTGGGAGGATTGCGGGATCTCGAATTTCTACGAGGGTGCCCGCAATGGCATGCGGTTCTCTGCCGCCAACGTGACCTTGAGCCGCAGAGTGGAGTCGGATCACCCGGATGATGATTTTACCTATCCCCGTGCCGCATTTTATGGCATTGTGCTGCGATGCAAGGATATCTGCGGGCCCGTTGCCGATCTTGACCTACGGGACCGGTCCGAGTTTGAGTTTGCCACGTGGTTGAACGGCACTCCCAAGTATACCGAGTATCCAACGCGAAAGGGTGGCGGTCTCGACGATCCCGTCGCCTTCACTAATTATTATTCCGCCCGCACTGCAGACGGTACGGAGGCGGATGACGCGGTGACACCGCAGATTCGCGAGCTGATCGGCATGCTGGAGGCCTTCGCTGCCAACAGCAGGGTAGCCGCCCTCAGTCTGCACAACGGTGAACTAACGCTGGCGCTTCACACAAGCTATAAATTTGCGTACATTCCCCCAAAACAGGATCTTAAGAATATCGATGGGATACGCATGAGCTACACGGCTACGCTTACCACCATGGCAGCACTTCTCGACCTCATTCGGGGATCCTTCGCAAAAATGTGACCTTTTTCGGACTTGATCAAGAAAGGATAGGACCATGACCTCGGCTATTGTTAGTTTGATCATTCTTGCGCTGATCGCATTCTGGTGCATCAGAACGGTCAATGACTTCAAGAAAAAAGAGATTCGTGTGCAGGAGGGCATCTCCGGCATAGAGGTGGCGCTGACCAAGCGCTACGATAAGCTGGTCAAAATGCTGGATATCGCCAAGGGCTATATGACGCATGAAAGCGAGCTGTTCACAAAGGTCATCGAGCTGCGTCATGGCATGAGCATTGCGGAGATGAACGATGCCCAGCGGCAGATGGATACCCTGAGCGTCAGGTTTTTCGCCGTTGCAGAGAACTATCCGGAGCTGCGCTCCAGCAGTGTGTTAGCAGAACTTCAGCGGAGCATCCGCGATGCGGAAGAGCATTTGCAGGCGGCACGGCGGTTGTATAACAGCAATGTCGCCGTCTACAATACGGCCATCGCCATGTTCCCAGCCAAGCTGCTGGCAGGCTCGCGCCAGCCGAAGGAATTCTTCGCCGCAGACGCAAGTAAGCGCGAAGATGTAAAAATGACGTTCTGATAAAGGAGACGGCGATCATGGAAGAAAAGCAGATGATGACGAATGAGCAGTTGGAGGCCGAGCTCCAATCCTTGCGCAGCAAGGCAACGGTTGCTAAGATTCTGACCTACGGCTCCGGCGCAGCGATGATCCTTTGCTTCATGACGAGCTTGATCCCTCTGGCGATCGTCTTTCTTGTGCTTTCCCTGTGGTAGGAGGATACCAGCAGGAAAAGAACAGAAGCAGGCTCAAAAAGCTCCTCAGTGACGATGTCATCAGCGGCGTGATCAAAGCGGTGCTGGGCGATGCTGCGGAATATAACCCGTGGGGCAAAATCAAGCCCGGCAGCATGGTGCTTCCGTTCTCCTATAATTGCACGGAGGGCAGCGATCATATCCAGGCCGTCTACCATGGGCTGAACATGGAACTGGGCGATATCGAGCTGATCGAAGAGACAGAGTACACCGACAACGAAACCGGACAAACAGAAAAGACCAGAAATACACAATTTAAGGGGCAGTGGCTTACCTGCGACTTTGGCAAGGAACTTGCCGGCGAAGTATATATCTCAGAGCGGACAAAGAAAACCCGCAGAAGTCTGAAAAGCAATGTCACGATGGATAACGAGCAGTTCGACAAACGCTTCTGTGTCAGAGCGGATGATCCGCAGGAAGCGTACTACCTCCTGACTCCGCACATGATGGAATATATTACCGCCATGGCGGACAAGAGCGGCGGCACGGTTTATCTGTCCTTTCTGCGCAGCGGAAAGCTGCATGTTGCGGCCCAGACCGGGCGCGATTTTTTTGAACTTGGAAAAAGCAATGCAAATGTGGGAGAACTACGCCAGAAATTTTTGGGCGAACTGCGCTGGTTTACCGATCTTGTCGACACACTGCGGGTAGAGGACACCCTCTATAAGAAGGAGACGAATGTATAACGGTGGGAGCTTACCTTTTGCTGCTGTCACTGATCGCACTGGCGCTTGCTGTGTATATCGGCTTGGTTTTTATTCTTCTTGATGCAATACAGCATCAGCCGCCTGCGCCATAACGAAATCTCTACAGATAATTTATTGCATTTTGTATCAAGGAAGTCTGTAAACACTACTAAATGACAAATTATCTGCCCCGTCCGGGGAAAAAACCGTTGACCGGGGCAGATGATTTTGTGCGCATATTTTAAGGTTTGATCCCCCATCGGCGGTTTTGAAGGACATTTCAAGACCGCCGTTTCTTTTGCCCTCAAAAGAGATTACGTGCTGCCCCTTCTAATTGACGAATTTGGCGAAACTTCCTGATTTGTGCAGCTGCCGTTCCCCGCCTCCATTCGGTTTACCCGTCAAACACCTATGTATCGAAATGGAGTTATACCGTGCAGAAAATTAACCTTCGGGAAATAGATCCCGATGTTTATAAAACCGATAACCTGATGGAAGGCGCAGAAGCGGTGCTTGCTGTGATTCGCACCGCTGAACCGACAGAGACTGCTTATGAACGTTGGAAATATTGCCTTAAAACTACTGTACATACATTCGGAGCAGATGTAAACTTAACGACATTTATTTCTTAAAAAAACTCCGTTAACGTGTTCTTTTGCGGAAAAGCCCCTTGACAAATCTCATCCCATTTCTCATTTCTACATTTTCCTCCTTCTTACACTCAGCAAAAGTCCTTGAATCGACCATTAAGACTTAATAGCTCCAACCATGACCCCCTTTACAAAGTACTTTTGAAGCAACGGATAAACCACAATAATCGGAATGGTTGCTACCATTAACACTGTATACTGAATCGATCTGGGAGTAATCGTGGTTTGAATCGCTTCAATTTCAGCACTGTTATATCCGGCACCAGCCATATCGTCTGCCAGTTTTTTTGCCATACTGCTCTGTTGAAGGATTTGTTGAAGGATATACTGCAAGGGCCAAAGGTTCTCATTTTGAAAATTATACAGAGCAGTGGTAAACCAATCGTTCCACTGGCCGACTGCGATATATAGGGAAACAGTAGCTAAAACAGGTTTTGACAATGGGAGAACAATGTTAAAGAAGATTCGCATATTAGAGGCACCATCTACCCGTGCAGATTCTTCAAGGCTGTGGGGCAGCCCTTCGAAATAGGTGCGCAGCAAAATCATATTGAAAAATCCAAACAAGCTGGGGATAATGTAGACCCAGAAAGAATTCATCAGACCCAAAGAACGAACTACGATAAACGATGGAATCATACCACCGGAAATGACACTGGGAATATAGAGATACATAATAAACGCAGATCTGCCAGGGAGATTCTTCTTAGAAAGTGCATAAGCGGCTAAAGCGGTAACAGTCAGTTGAGCTACTGTTCCCAGAAGAGTTTTGGCAACAGAAACGCCAAAAGAGCTCCATATATTATCACTACTAAGGACGACTTTATAGTTGCCCAAAGTAAAATTCTTTGGAATAATATTTACCTGTCCTGTCAGAACTGCCACACCGTCACTAAAAGTAATTGCCAACATGTTCAGAAAGGGATAAAGTGTAATGATAACTAAAAGCAACATGAATATAACATTAAAGAACATAAATATGCGTCTGCTTATAGTAGGCTTGATTACCAATAGAAATCCCTCCTTTTACCACAACGATATTTCTGCGACTTTTTTGGCGATGGCATTAGTAATATAAAGCAAAGCAAATGACAAAAGATTTTGAAATAAGCCAAAAGCCGTTGCCAGCGAATGTTCGCCCTCTTGAATTCCCTTATAATAAATGTATGTATTGATTACATTGGTATCGCCGCGGATCAGATCATTTTGAAGATTCATGATCTGATCGAAGTTCACAGTAAGTAATCCACCAATATTATAGATCATCAGAAGGACAATGGTGGGCATGAGAAACGGAATAGTAACATACCGGCATTGACGAAGACGTCCGGCTCCATCCATATAAGCTGCTTCATACAGTTCGGGATTGATGGAAGTGATGGTAGACAAATAAATGATAGATCCCCACCCAATTCCTTTCCAAACGGAGGAAAAGGTCACAAGGAAGATAAAATACTTTGGATCCGAAAGAAAATTATGTTTCCCAAGGCCCAGGGACATCAACATTTCTGTAATAATTCCTCCTGGCTGGAAGAACCGATACATAATTGCCCCCACAATAACCCAGGACAAAAAATAGGGTAAGTAAGTAATACTCTGAACAATTCTTTTAAAAGGTCCATTACGCAATTCATTCAAAAGAAGTGCAAAAATAATTGGTGCAGGAGTATTGACCAAAAAAGAAATCGTAGCTACCTTGACCGTATAAAAGAAAACATGATAAAATTCCTTATCAGTGAGAAAAATCTTAAAGTTATCAAATCCGATCCATTCACTGTGGAAAAAGCCTTTTACGATATCAAAATCCTGGAAGGCCATCAGTACACCAACCATAGGAATATAACTGAAAATAAAAGTACTTACGCAGGGAATCATCAGGCATAAATAAAAAAATTTGTTTTTCCGAATTGTCAATCCTAGTAACCGAAACCTGCTTTTCTCAGCTTTCTGTGAAGGAATATCAACACTCCGCACACAAAGTCTCTCCTTTTTTAAGCAATTTTATTCAACACAATCAATTATATTGATTGTCAACAGAAAAGTAAAGTCAGTATTTCAAGTTTGAATGACACAATTCCCATGTTTTCTTAGACGTAATTTATTCGCATTTTTTGCATTTTAACATTTTGCAATTTTTTAAATTTAAATATTAAAAATTAAAGATTGATAAAATTGATTTTACATTATAATACCAATAGCATTCAAGGCCCAAACGTGATATAATAAATAAAAATGGACAAATCACCATATCTGTTTTAGGAGTCGAAAAAACGGCCTTGTGTTTTGTACAGCCTTAGTTTTTGTGACCGCAGGGGTATAACTTTGCTTTGGCTAATGGAAAGGGCTGCAGAATTTCTGGCGCAATCCGCTATGTCTGTGTGAGTGTTACCGCCCTTATACATAGTAATGGGAAATGAAGCGGCTGTTCTCCAGATAGTCCATCAAATTTGTGATGCACCTAAAATTTTTACATTTTATGACCAGAAAAGCATTGAGTATAGCTTTCCTTTAAGAAACTCCTGCGCCTGACGGAGGCCCAAGAATGATACCTAGGGATATGAACAGTGTCACATTCTGAATAAATTCCTGCCGATAGATAGCAGTTAGTTCCTTTAGGTTTGACTTTGTTGCATTTTAATTTTTCCGTTTAGGAGCTCTACTTTTTATGCTAAAAATGAGTGACTTTTGGTTTTAGCTATGCCCGAGGGCTATTGATATGATTGCATTTTTTAAGTTTTACTTATGGCTAAATAAAAAATATTGGGGGTGATAATTTGTTAAAAATGATAATCGTTGATGATAAAGAAATTGAACGAAAATTTTTTTCGGAACTTTTGGAATATTCGAAGCTGGGAATCGAAGTCGTGGGTACTGCAACAAACGGTGTGGAAGGATTAATGCTGGTGGAAAAGTATCATCCCGATATTGTCATCACAGATATTGTCATGCCTCAGATGGATGGGATCGCAATGATTTCTAAAATTAAAGTAGTTTATCCCAATATCAATATTGTAATTGTTAGCAGCTACAGTGAATTTAAATATGCACAGATTGCCATTAAGTACGGTGTGATGGATTATATGATTAAACCGGTTTTATCCAGCGAAGTATATGCGCTTCTTTCCAAAATTGTCAACAAAATGCAGGAAAAAACAGCAGCGCTTTCCGGGAAAGAAGAATCCGGAAATACTGCCAATCTTTTTGATGAAAATATTGAGGAAATCAAAAAGCTGTTCCTGCAGGGTGTACTGAATGGAAAATATGCAGACGAAGAAGTCATTATAGAAAAATTTCGGATTTATGGACTGGAAGATCTACTGCATCAAACTTATTCCTTGGCGGAATTCAGAGTTAAAGCGGAGGATAAACTGGAAACTCTTATCACAATTTTTAGCCAGAGCAGTTTTATTCAGCATATCAATGTAGAGCATACCCACGACTCACTGTCTGTGCTTTACTATGACCGCAGTCTCACCGAGAAAACCCTACAGGCAGAGATTTCCTGCATCTGCCAGAAGCTACGAGAAAACTCGATCGAATTTCAGAGCGGAATTTCTAATATCGCGCTCCACATTGGAGAATTGTCCGAACTCCATAACCAGGTTGTGGAGTTGCTGGATACCATGGCGCCTTTCAGCCCTAACGCACCGGTATTTTATAAAGAACTATCCGATTTTAACGCTAATTCTGAAAATATTGATTACAATTCTATTGAAAACGAGTTAAGTGAAATCCTTTTTGATGAGGACAAGGAAAAAATTGAGGAATTCTGCAAAAAAATTGTTTACAAAAACAATACTAAGGGAGTCAAACTCAAGTCTATTGCAATTCACATTATCAATTACTGTAATATGTTGATCGTTTCATCCGATAAAAATACATCTCTTATCCAAGATGAAACGGATATTTATGAAAAGGTTCTGAATATTCATGGGGTTGAGAATCTGTTCCGATTACTGAAAGAGTTTCTCAATAGTGTTAAAGAGCGTGTCAGTGCTAAAGGAAATCTGAAAGATCAAAAATTTGCCGGCAAAATCATCCAGGCCATCGAGGAACTGTATTCTGAAAAAGTAACCATTGATGATATTCTGAAAGGAATCCATTATCACCCTGTATACGCCAATGCTACTTTTAAAAAAGCGACAGGCCTCTCTATCAACCAATACCTGATTAAGGTCCGTATGCAAAAGGCTCAGGAACTACTAAAAACTACCGATATCAAGATTTTTAAAATTGCAGAGCAGGTAGGATATTGGAATCGTTCCTATTTCACCCTGGCATTCAAAGAATATACTGGAATGACTCCAAAAGAATATCGGGATCATAACTTTCAAGAGGGAGCAGACGAATGAAACGAAAGCGGAAACTGCTGCGTTCATTTTTGATATATGCTGTTATTTTTATGTTCATCCCATTGCTTGCCATTGCTATAGTCTACTACAACACTTACAAGCAGGAGTTGGTAAAGCGATATGTAGATGATTTCAAATATCAAACCACTACTGTATCCCATACGGTAAGTAGCGAGTTAGAAATTTGTAAGCGAAAGCTGTACAATCTTCTGTTTGACGAGAACATCGGCGAATATTTTGAACGGGACTATACCATGCCGGGATACCACATTTTGGATGGGTACTATGACATTCAAAATATGGTATTTCATACACTTAACCTAGATGCAGATTTTTACAGCATCTATTTCTTCACCCAAAATACTTCATTGGTCGAAAATTACCTGATTTATTCTTTTTCTGATCTGGAGGAGCAGTTAACGGAAGAGCAGCAGGAAGCCCTTTTCCGTTTTCAAATCATCCCCTCCATACATGCGGATAAAATTCCTTCCCTAACACTTACCCGCATCATTGCCAACGAATCCACAACAAAATTCAAAACAGCGATCTGTATTGATATTCCCCTGCAAAATATTACTTCTAAATTGGATGTTTTCAGGAGTACGCCTGGATACTGGTATGCCTTGACCGGCAATGAAGGACAGCCCGTTTTTGCTTCAGACCCAGAACAGATCAATAATACAGTATTTGCAGAGATCAAAAGCTCTGGAAAAGATACCGGCACGCTGGAGACCACCGAATTCGTCTGCTTCTTTTATCCATTTACCGGAAGTTTATCCCGTCTGGTTCTGTCATTTCCAAAGCAGGAAATCTATAAACCGGCTCAGAATATCTTGATCAGTACCGGGTTCATTGCATCATGCGCAGTGATCCTGATGATTATTTTCACAATCATGGCATATAAAACTCTTTTTAAGCGCCTATATACGTTTATTCAGAATTTGAACCATCTTAATCTAAATGGAAACAGCTTGCTGGCTGTGAAAGATAATCGCGAAGACGAACTTTCTGATGTCATCAATAAAATCAATGCCATCATTTACAAGAATTACAAACTATCCACAGAACAATATGAGACCAATCTGAAATTAAGCAATACAGAAAAACTTTTGCTGAGTTCCCAAGTTGCCATTGAAAAACTCGAATACAAACTCCTGCAGTCACAGATCAATCCACATTTCCTGCATAATATTTTAACTTCCATCAAAAATTGTATTGCTACCAGCGAAAATGAAAAAATCAAAGAAATTATTGACACACTGGTTCAATTTTACAAGCTTTCTCTCAGCAAAGGCCATTCTGTTATCACCATCCGAGATGAGATCACTCTGGCTTCCTGCTATGTAAAGCTGGAACAATTCATTCATAATGATTTTGAATGTGTTTTTGAAGTCGATGAACGAGTTTATCCTTATCAATGTCCCAAATTCCTTCTACAGCCCATCATCGAAAATGCGATCAAACACGCCTTTGTTCATGAAGAAAAAGACTGGATGATACTTGTAGGTGCAGAATTAAATCAAGATACCGTTGTGTTTACCATTTCAGATAACGGTATCGGATTCTCTCCGAAACAACAAGAAGAAAAATTTCAGAATTGTACAGATGGATTTGGCCTAAACAATATTATTGAGCGCCTGCGCATTTTCTATAAGGAACAATACAAATTTGAAATTAATAGCCAAATAGGAGCGGGAACACAAATTATTATCACAGTTCCAATTATCCTGGAAGACCCCAGCATCTAGATGTCGCCTATCCCTGCCCTCCGAAAAAATATGCGGCTGCCAGTTAGGCGGGTATTCGTAAAAACGGGAAATCACAGAGAGAGAGGTCGGTCCGTTTTGATGCAAACATCGGACGTATTCTGTCAGAGCTGAACCGAAAGGCGGTTTCATAAAAATGGGCAGAGATTCTATCATGTGGGATAGAGGTGCTGTCCATTTTTTGATACGGGGACGCGGACAAAAAGTTGGACTGAATACTATCCGGAGAGGTTCTGTATGGATGTAGGTATTTTACATTCTCAAACGGAGTACACGGAATGCCCAAGTCTTCCCAGCCCTTGCGCTAAATATCGGTAATTCTTTCATTAGGCTGTAAGCGTCAACCCTAACAGCGTACAAAAAACGCTGGCTCTGAGTTCCATCTCAGAGCCAGCGTTGTCATATTCATTTAGTCCTGCACTCCGCACAATGGGCTGCTCCGCATCTCCGCTGGTTCGGTACAGCCACATATAGCTTTTGCTCTGCGGTGCCTTGCCGGGCTCATGGAGCACCTGCAGCCGCGTGCAGGACTTCCCGTGTCAAGAGTTCTGCGTGCAGCTGCTCATACACCGGAGAGAGATAATCCTCTGCCGCCCACAGAATCCAGTTGGACATGGTCTGCCGGCTCAGCGGGATGCCCTGATGTTTCAGTTCCTGTTCCTGACGATACAGAGGAGAACCCATCACAAACTTCTGCGTCATGAGATGAGCAACAACCTCGGGCGTGGCAAAGCTGCCGGGAATAAAATTCGGTTCCTCCATCGCCTTCACAACAGGTGTCTGCGTATTCTCCCTGCTGCAGGTCTGGCAGGCATAGGTATAATACGAATCCTCCAGAACCACCACTTTGGCGGGGACAATCTTCAGCTGGCGGCGTACATCCTTTCCGACCTCAACCATGGTATCTCCGCATTCCGGGCATACTAGTTCGCTCTCGTACAGGCGATGCTCTTCCACCCCGACCGGCACGTTTTCCGGCAGGCTGTCCAGGGCGTACTCGTGCTTCTTACGGCGACGGTGCGTAGTAACCGGGACATCTTCTCCGGCGCCTTCTTTGGCAGCCTTCTCAGCATATACCGCTGCTTCGTTAAACAGCAGGCTGAGCTGCTCCGTGGCATCCCCGGAAATCCGATCGGAAGACGCACCAAATCGCTTCTGGCGGGACAGCCGAATGGCGTCCGAGAAGAGCTATCTGCTTTTCAAGCTCAGAAATCCGTTCGTTCTGGGCCTGCAGCTGTTCATATTCCGCACGCGAAATCGTTACGGTTTCGGTGTTGCTTGTTTGGGAATGATTCTTACTTTTCATAGGCTCATTATACCATATACATACCAGAAAGTACAAGTAATATCAGCCATTTTTTAAACGTTTTCAAGACCCTTTAACGGCCCTATGCGCCTTTGGCTGATCGATGCTCAGCCTTCCATCAGCCAGCAGTATTGCTGCAGAGTTAAAGCTCTGACTTCACTTTCTTTCCGTGGCCATTGGAAACTGCCGGATTCTAACCGCTTGTAAAGCAGTGTGAATCCATTGCCTTCCCAGTATAAAGCTTTGATACGATCCCGACGTCTGCCGCAGAACAGAAACAGTGTGTTGGTGAAAGGGTCCAGCGGAAAACTGCTGCTGCACGAGAGAAGCAAGGCCGTCGATTCCACGGCGCAAGTCGGTGTAGCCGCAGGCAATATACATTCTGTCGGCTCCGGTAAAATCGATCAGCATGACTTTAAGATCCGCAGTACTGTTTCCACGGTAGCCGCATCCGCGCAGGAGTGAATATCTGCTTCCACTCCTGCAATGCAAACCGTGACAGCCACATGATCGGAACGAATAGGGTGTAACGGAGTGACCTCTGCGAACGGTGTTTTCTGTTGTGCCTGAGCTATCTCAAACAGACGTTTCTGCCATTTATAGTAGGTCTGCTCACAGACCCTGTTTTCCTTGCACCAGGCTTTTACATTCTGCCCGCTGCTCCTGCACTCCGAGATCCGCTCGGCCCACAGCGTCAGCTGGTTCTGACCGTTCATTGCCTGTAGTTCTCTGCTCATGAAATACCCTCCGCATCTCGGATAGTTTACGCGAGTCGTATATACTATCCGTTACTATACGAAGATATTGTGACATGTTACAGAAGCTAAATCCGGCGGCTGGAATGGGGGCTTTGCTCCGTATGGGTATGAATTGGACAAAAGCGAGGGAGAGGGCAAAGGCAAATTAATTCCCATTCCGGAAGAACGGGAAGTTGTCAAAATGGTTTTTGATATGTTCCTTAACCGAAACACGGGTTATACTGCAATTTCCGGTTATCTCAACAGAAACGGGTATCTGCGCCCTCCTGCCAAAAACGCAATTCGTCCCAGCTACGGCGAGTGGAGTTCGGATCATATTAAGAGGATACTGAGTAACCCTGTATATACCGACGGGTGGCATGGGGCAAGAGACGAACTGAAAAGGTCCCCGGAAAGGACAATGAATACCGCCTTGTAAAGCAGGACAGCTATATTTTGAGCCATGTGCTATCACATGAAGCCTATGTATCCGCAGAGGACTTTGAGCGTGTTCAGGAAATAAAGGCAATCCGGGGACGCAAAGGGAACCATAACATCGGGCAGGTCAATACGCATTTGTTGTCGGGAATCGTGAAATGTCCCCAATGTGGCGCGCCGATGTATATTGGTATGACAAGATGGAAAAATCAGGATGGTACTGAACGCAGAACGGAATCCTATGTTTGCTCGTATGCCACGAAACACCGTGGAACTTCTGTATGCAGCAGAAACGGTGTCGTGGCCAGCAAAGTCGAGAATGGGGTTATGGAATATACGCGAAAAGTAGTTCGTAACCCGCAATTTATCGAGGATTTACAAGCAAAAAGCCTTTCTGCCATTGATTTATCTGAGATTGATAACGATATTGCCGCTTATTCAAAACAGCTTGTCGCACTGCAACGGAGCGGGGACAGTCTGGAAAGGGACATTGACCGTATTGACAAGTACGGTGAACGCCGTCGCGCTGATATGATCCGTCGGCTGGATGGCCTGTATGATCAGATTTACCAGACCGAAGATCTGATTGAAGATAGCAAGATGCAAAGGCAACGCTGGAGAGCGAGAAAATTTCAGTTCAGTCAATTTTCAATATTCTCTCGTCTTTTGATACAATTTATGATAAAATGAGTATTGTGGAGCGCAGAGACCTGATAAAATACCTGATTGCGGAAGTGGAATTGTTCACCAAAGAGGAACAAAAGGCAGAGAAACGCTTCGTTAAGTCGATTACTTATAAGTTTCCGATTGAAAAAACCGTTCTCACAAAATTTGACGAATGCGGGGCATCTGTGGAGGCAGTTGTGTTGATGTATCGGGTATAGGTTGAGACTACAGGAGTAATGTCTACGAATGGACCCTTTGTCACATATTTGTGTGGGTGGTAAGAGATGAACGAAATAGATAATCGATTTTTTGAAGAATACAAGCGCCTTGATAAGCTTTGCGGGGAAATACTATCCTGCCAAAATGGCGTCAGTGAGTACATCACACAAATGGAATGCACGAGTCAGGGTCGATACAAAGTGCCTTCATGGGATAAAGATTACAGAATGTTGATGCATCTGCGCAAGGTGCGGAACCAAATTGCCCATGATGTAACAGGCGGCATAATCAGCGAAAAAGCAGATCTGTCTTGGGTAACGAATTTTTACGAGCGCATTATGTCACAAGATGATCCCTTTGCGCAGCTCCGAAAAGCGGAAAAATGGGAAGAACAGGTTTTCAGAAAAAGCAAACAGCATCCAGTGCAAAACAAAACAGAGAGCATTTCGGTCGAGCTGCCTCCGCGGCTTGTCAGGAAAAAAGATCGTCGTGCAGGCTGGCTGGTGGGGGTCATATTGGCGGTGCTGGTTTGCATATTCGTGATGAATCATTTCCGATAAAAGAGGTGGATTTATTGATATTCACTTGTTCGTCCGGCTCATGTGGAGTGCGTGGCACTGCTGAAGCGAGCGCCGGTATAAAATCGGGAGAATATGGAAAAGCGTGATTTCGGCAGACAGCAGGAATTATTGGTGCATATAACGGGAGAACGGTGCCGGTTCCGGCATTATCGTTTCGACCGGGATACAAAAAAGGAGTGTTTGAAATGATTCGAATTGGGATCGCAGGGTATGGAAACCTGGGAAAAGGTGTGGAGGCGGCCATCCGGCAGAACCCGGATATGGAGCTTGCCGCTGTGCTGACCCGGCGGGGTCCGGAGGGCGTCAGGATCCGCACCGAGGGCGTGCCGGTCTGCGCCATGGACCGGGCGGCGGAGCTGAAGGACGCTGTTGACGTGATGATCCTCTGTGGAGGAAGCGCCACCGATCTGCCGGAGCAGACCCCGAAGCTCGCTGCCCTCTTCAATGTGGTGGACAGCTTTGACACCCACGCACGGATTCCGGAGCATTTCGCCGCGGTGGACGCCGCCGCCAGGGAGGCTGGGAAAACTGCGGTGATTTCTGCGGGCTGGGATCCCGGCTTGTTTTCCCTCAACCGGCTGTACGCCGGGGCGATCCTGCCGGAGGGAAAAACTTACACCTTCTGGGGCAAGGGCGTCAGCCAGGGGCATTCCGACGCCATCCGGCGCATTGACGGCGTAAAGGATGCGCGGCAGTACACCATCCCCGTGGAAAGCGCCCTGGAGGCGGTGCGCTCCGGCGCAAATCCGGAGCTGACCACCCGGCAGAAGCACACCCGTGAGTGCTTTGTCGTGGCGGAGGAGGGCGCGGATCTCAGCCGTATCGAGGAGGAGATCAAGACCATGCCCAACTATTTTGACGAATACGACACCACGGTGCATTTTATTTCCGAAGAGGAGCTGCGACGGGATCATGCGGGTATTCCCCACGGCGGATTTGTCATCGCCAGCGGAAAAACCGGTTGGAACCGGGAAAACACCCATGTGGTGGAGTACCGGCTGAAGCTGGACTCCAACCCGGAGTTCACCTCGTCGGTACTGGCGGCCTGTGCCCGGGCGGCATTGCGGATGAACCGGGAGGGCCAGTGCGGCTGCAAGACTCTGTTTGACATTCCTCCCGCCTATCTCTCCGCCAAGAGCGGTGAGGAGCTGCGCCGGAGCCTTCTGTGATCCGGGCAGGGAAAGGAAAACATGAAGCTTTTATTCAAACAGCGCTTTTTCTCCTGGTTTGACAGTTATGACATCTATGACGAGGCGGGAAACACCGTTTTTACGGTGCAGGGGCGCCTTTCTTGGGGACACCGTCTGGAAATCTGTGATCGCGCGGGCGGATATCTAGGAATGGTTAAGGAGGAGGTCCTCACCCTCCTCCCCCGCTTTGCTTTGTATGTGGGCGGGACCTGTATCGGGCAGATCCGGAAGGAGTTCACCTTTTTTAAGCCGGTCTTTACGCTGGACTGTAACGGATGGGAGGTCCGGGGCAACTTTTGGGAGTGGGACTATCAGGTGATGGACGGATCCCGGGAGATCATGTCCGCCAGCAAGCAGCTATTTAACTGGACGGATACCTATCTTTTGGACATCGCGGATCCGGAAAATGCGCTGCTCTGTTTGATGATCGTCCTGGCGATCGACGCGGCTAAGCGTTCGCAGGAATGACGCCGGGCAGACAGCAGAGGGGGATCGCTTCGTGGAAAAATGGAAAGAACTTTTTGCATGTCCCCTGCCGGTGGACATGCAGCCGGACTTTTCGGCACTGCTGGCGCAGAACATCCGGCTGGTCGGTCGGATCCTTGTTCCGATGATTCTGATTTTTGAATTCGGGAATATGGTACGGGTTTTTTGGGGACCTGAGGGAGGGCTGGGCACAGCCGCCCGGAGGGTTTATTTTACCATGTATCTACTGCTGTTTTTGGCGACGGCTGTTGCAGCCGGTGTGCTGTTCTTTGGCTGCAAAGAAGGGGAAAAGGCAAACCGCCGGATCATCAGCCTGTCTGTGGCCTATGCGGTGTTTATCAGCGCCTGGGGGCTGGGAATCACGCTTTATGACCAGCGCGTCACGGAAAATGTCACGGTTTACGTCAGCATCATCCTGTCGGTAGCGGTGCTGATCTATCTGAAGCCGTGGCAGGCGTTGGCGATTTTTGGGGGCTGTCAGATTGCGCTGCTGGCTCTGCTTCACACCTTCCAGTCCGCGCCGGTCAGCAATACCGGGAATTACGTCAATACCACCGTGATTGCGGTGATGGCGTTTCTGATCGCGGCGTCCCGATACCGCGGTAAGATGCGGGATTACCAAAATCGGGTTACCATCACCCGGCAGGCCGGAGAGATTCAGCGGATGAACCAGAGTCTGTCGGTGCAGGTCTTTACAGATGGGCTGACCCAGATGTACAACCGGCGGTATCTGGAGGATCTGCTCCCCCAGCGGTGGGAGCAGGCAAGGGTAAGACAAGAGCCGGTGGGTATCCTGATGATCGATATCGATGACTTCAAACGGTATAACGATACCTGCGGGCATCAGGCCGGCGACGATTGTATCCGGCGGATCGCCGCGGTTATCTGCAGCTGTACGGATCCGGAGCAGGACTGCCTGATTCGCTATGGCGGCGAGGAATTCCTCGCGGTCCTTTTCGGCAGTGACGGCGCGGCTGTAAAAGAAGCCGGTGAGCGGATACGTGCGGGAGTGGAGGCAAGCCGGATCCCCCGCGAGAAACACTCCGGCGGTGGGGTTGTGACCATCAGCGCCGGAGCATGTTCCGCGACGGGGGACGTTCCGGCGGCGGAACTCATTGGCCGTGCGGACAGTGCGTTGTACCAGGCGAAGGCCAGGGGGAAAAACCAGGTAGCCTTCTGCTGAATGCATTGGAAAAGCGTCTGTTTTCGGAAAGGCGCTGCCCGGTTTCTTTGGACAATCTTGCCGTTGACAATCAGGGGGAGAAACGGTATCCTAATACATATGCAAAAGCCCTGAGCGGCTGTAGATCCAATGTTTTCAGAAAGGCCGGGTGGCATCTATTTGGTCAAGGACTTGACGACGGGGAATCCGCTGAAGCTGATTCTCTTTTTTTCTCTTCCCATGGTGGTGGGGAACCTTTTTCAGCAGTTTTACAATATGGCGGACAGCATTGTTGTCGGCCAGTTTCTGGGAGTCAACGCCCTGGCGGCGGTGGGTTCTACCGGATCCATCAGCTTTTTGGTGCTGGGGTTTGCCACCGGCACCTGCAGCGGCCTCTGTATCCCGGTGGCCCAGGCCTTTGGGGCTGGAGATCACAAGACCATGCGGCGGTATGTCACCAATTCGGTTTACATATCAGCGGCGATTACAGTCTTCATTACAGCGGGAACGCTGCTGTTTACCCGGCAGATCCTGGTGCTGATGCAGACGCCGGCCGATATTTTCGAGGACGCTTACGCCTATATTATCGTCGTCTTCGCGGGCACTGGGGCGCTGATGCTTTATAACCTTCTATCCGGCGTCCTCCGGGCGCTGGGGGACAGCAAAACACCGCTCTACTTCCTGATCATCGCCTCAGTGCTCAACGTCGGATTGGATGTGCTGTTTATCGTGCCCTTCCGGGTGGGTACGGCAGGTGCGGCATACGCCACTGTTATCGCCCAGGCGGTTTCCGGGCTGCTCTGTCTGGCGTATATTTGGAAGCGGTTCCCCATTCTTCGGATGAAGGGGGAGGATTGGCGGCCGGACGCCGCCTTGATCCGTCGGATGCTGGCCATGGGCGTGCCCATGGGGCTGCAATTTTCCCTCACGGCGGTGGGGTCTATTCTGCTGCAGACGGCAGTAAACGGTCTCGGCTCCGGGATCGTGGCGGCGGTGACGGCCGCAGGCAAGGTGAGCCTGGTGGTTACTCAGCCCATGGAAACCATCGGCCTGACTATGGCAACCTACTGCGGTCAGAACCTTGGTGCGGGGAAGATCGAACGGATCCATCGGGGAATTCGGACCAGCGTGGCGCTTACCCTTGGCTATTCGGTAGTCGCCTGCCTGATTGTCGCTCTTTGGGGCGGTGAGATTTCCCGGCTGTTTATCAGTGGGGATGATGTGGACCAGATATTGGAACAGGTCCGTTATTTTTTGGTGATAAACGGGCTGTTCTATCCAATGCTTACGCTGATTTTTATTTTCCGGAATTCCCTTCAGGGGCTGGGAAGCGGCGTGCCGGCTATGACAGCAGGAATTTTCGAATTGATGGGGCGCAGCTTTGTGGCTTTTTGCTTGGTGGACACGTTTGGGTTTAACGCCGTCTGCTTTGCGAACCCGGCGGCCTGGGTAGCGGCGGATTTGCTGCTGCTGCCGGTGTACTTCGTTGTGATGCACCGTCTTCGGAATCAGTATCCACCCCAGCCGGTGGATTAAGCGGCGGATTTCCGGCACAAAAAAGAAGGCGGCCAGCAGCCGCCTTCTTTTTTTGCAGAGAGGCAGTTTTTTTCGGAAAATTATGCTATAATATCCTCAAGGCTTTTCTGTGGAAAAGCAGAATCTGCGGGCGGCGGCCGTTTCAGGACATTGCAGCACCTTGGGCTCCGGCTGCGCGGAACTTTGGCGGCAGAAAGCCGCCTCCTGTACGGTTTTCGCATTGCGTGGTTGAAATGTGGAAACCTGTCATCGAGTCAGCAACCGGCATATGGCTGCCGGAAACAGTAAGGAGGAATCCGCATGTCTTATTCCCCGGAGCAAATTCGGCGTTATCTTTCCCGCATCGGCGTGGAGGAACCTCTGCCCCTGTGCGCGGACACCTTAACCAAAATCATCTTCGCGCATTACTGTACCGTTCCGTATGAAAACCTGGATATTCTGGACGGCCGTCCCCTCCGGCTGGATCCGGAAGCCCTGTTTGAAAAAATCGTGGAGAAGCGGCGGGGCGGATTTTGCTTCGAATTAAATGAAGCCCTGGGCGCGCTGCTCAGCGGCCTTGGGTTTTCCGTGACGCATTTGGCGGCGCGGTTTTTGTTGGGAGAACCGGAGGGAGTGACGCCCATGCGCCGTCACCACGTTTTGCTGGTCCATCTGCCGGACGGGGATTATCTCTGCGACGCCGGCGTGATGCGTGAGGCCCCTCGGATGGCCCTCCGGTTGGAGCATGGCCTGGTGCAGGCCGACGGGATCGGGGAATACCGTTTTGAGGAAGATCCTTTTTTCGGGCATATTCTCTGTCAGCGCCTGAACGGGAAGGATTTTGTCCCGCTGTTCGGCTTCACCATGGAGCCCCAGGTGAACGCGGACTTTGTAATGCCCTGCTTCTACTGTGAAAAGCATCCGGACTCCCCTTTTATCCGGGAGAGGATGGTGGGAATTTACACGGAGGGCGGAAGCTGGAACCTGGTGGGTAGTTCCCTCCGCCGGCTGGAAGGCGGCCGCATCTTGGAACGGCGGGAGCTCTCGGAGGAGGAAGTCCCGGCAACCTTGCGGGATATTTTTGGAATTTCCCAGAGATAATTCGATTTTATTTTTTATAATATCACGCCGGAGTGTCCTGTCCGGCATGGAACGGAGAGATTACCATGTGCAATGCGTCTGATATGGGGTTTTTGAAAGTTGCCGCCCTGTCCCCGGAGGTCACGGTGGCGAATCCGGTGAAGAATGCGGCGTCTGCGCTGGCTGCGATCCGGGAAGCCGCCGCCTCCGGCGTTCAGGTTATCGCGCTTCCGGAGCTGCATCTGTCCGGCTACACCTGCGCCGACCTTTTTGGACAGGATCGTCTGATCCGCTGCTGCGAGGAGGCGTTGGCGGAGCTTCTGCGGGAAACTGCGGAGCTTTCCGCAGTGATCGCTGTGGGGCTGCCGGTGCGGGCATTTGACACATTGTATAATTGTGCCGCAATTATTCAATCGGGAGAAATTTTGGGGGTAGTTCCCAAGCGGTATCTTCCCAACTATCAGGAATTTTATGAAAAGCGGTGGTTTTCCTCCGGAAATACGGCGGCTGGAGATGCTGTGACCCTCTGCGGTCGGACGGTCCCCTTCGGGGATCTGCTGTTCTGCTTTGGGCCGCTGGTCATGGGGGTGGAGATCTGTGAGGACCTGTGGGTCCCAGTGCCGCCCAGTTCCCAGATGGCCCTGGCGGGAGCGAATCTGATCGTCAACCTTTCGGCCAGCAACGAGCTGGTTTCCAAAAATGCTTACCGTCGGGACCTCATCGCCGGGCAGAGCGGCCGGTGCATCTGCGGGTATCTCTACGCCTCGGCAGGCGTGGGAGAATCTACCACGGACCTGGTGTTTTCCGGGGCCTGTACCGTGGCGGAAAATGGTTCCATCCTCGCGGAGGGAGAGCGGTTTTCCCGCACCGGCTCCAGCGCTGCGGCCTGTCTGGACCTGTTCCGACTTTCCGCGGAGCGACGCAAAAACGGGAGCTTTCACGACAATGCTGCGGCGCTGCGGCCTGCCTTCCGGACGGTGGAGGGCGTCCTTCCGCCGCTGCCCGTCGATCAGATGGATCGGCCCTACGATCCGGCGCCCTTTATCCCCCGGGATGAGAGCGCCCGAGAGGAGCGCTGCCGGGAGATTTTTTCCATTCAGGCGGCGGGTCTGGCCAAGCGCCTTGCACACACCGGCCTGAAACGGGCGGTCATCGGCATTTCCGGCGGGCTGGATTCCACCCTGGCGCTGCTGGTGGCCTCCGAAGCGATGAAGCTGCTGGAGCTGCCCGCTCAAAACATCCTCTGCATTACCATGCCCGGCTTCGGCACCACAGATCGGACCTATCAGAACGCTTTGGAGCTGGTGGCCTCCCTGGGGGCGGAGCTGCGGGAGATCGATATCCGCGCGGCCTGCATCCAGCACATGAAGGACATCGGCCATGATCCGTCCGTCCACGACATCACCTACGAAAACACCCAGGCCCGGGAGCGGACCCAGATCCTGATGGATCTGGCCAACAAGGAGGCTGGTATTTTAGTGGGAACAGGCGATCTTTCCGAGCTTGCCATGGGGTGGTGCACCTATAATGGAGACCACATGAGCATGTACGGCGTCAACGCTTCCGTCCCCAAGACCCTGGTGCGGTACCTGGTGGATTTCGTCGCCTCCCGGTCGGACCGGCGGACGGCAGCGGTGCTGCGGGAGGTGCTGGACACGCCGGTGAGCCCGGAGCTGCTTCCCCCGGACGAGAACGGCCAGATTGCCCAGAAAACTGAGGAGAACATCGGACCCTACGAACTGCATGACTTCTTCCTCTATCACTTCCTCCGCTTTGGCTGCGAGCGGAACAAGCTGGCCTTCCTGGCGGAGCGGGCGTTTGCCGGGCGCTATACCAGCGGACAGATTGCCAAGTGGCTGGACCTGTTCCTCCGGAGGTTCTTCGCCAGCCAGTTCAAACGGTCCTGCCTGCCGGACGGACCAAAGGTAGGCACGGTCAGCCTTTCGCCCAGGGGAGACTGGCGGATGCCTTCTGATGCAGACCGGACGGTCTTTTTGGCGGAGTGACGGAAAATCTGTCCAGCTTTCTGGCAAAGAGCAGAAAATTTTGGAATTTCTTTGAGAATTATGAAGAAATCAAGGGAAAACGGTTGCATTTTCATGTCGGATTTGTTATAATACTTCTGACAAAATACCGGAGAATGTGGGCATACGCGTTTTGGGTTCAAACCGCCGTGCCCCTTTTTTGGGTTTATTTCAGCCGGAGCAATTCCGCTGCAATCAAAGAAGGAGGAACCCCCATGCAGAAAGAAAAAAGCGCGGCCAAGGAAGCCATCCCCGCGGAGGGAATCTTTGACGCCCGCAAGCTCGGCATCCCCAAAATGCTGATTCTCGGCCTGCAGCATATGTTTGCGATGTTCGGCGCCACGGTGCTGGTACCGCTGATCCTGGTGAACCAGTACGGGCTGCCCATGAGCATTCAGACGACCCTGCTCTGTGCGGGCGTTGGCACGCTGCTGTTCCATGTACTGACCAAAATGAAGGTCCCGGCCTTCCTCGGCTCCAGCTTCGCCTTTCTGGGGGGCTTTTCTGCCGTGTCGGAGCTGAACGAAGGGATTTTTGCCGGTATGACGGGCGAGGAAAAGCTCCCCTATGCGCTGGGAGGCGTTGTGGTCGCCGGTCTGCTGTACCTGGTGATGGCGCTGGTCATCAAGCTGGTTGGCGTCAAGCGGGTCATGCGGTTCCTGCCGCCGGTAGTCACAGGTCCGATCATCATTTCCATTGGACTGATTCTGGCCAGCAGCGCAGTGGACAACGCGTCCAACTGCTGGTGGCTGGCGGGACTGTCCCTGCTGACCATCATCGTTTGCAACATCTGGGGCAAGGGCATGATTAAGATTATCCCCATCCTAATGGGCGTTGTCGTGCCTTACGCGTTGGTGCTGATCCTCTCCCTCTGCGGCGTCATCAGCCCGGAAAGCGGCGCGTTCGTCAGTTTTGCCGGAGTACAGGAGGCCCAGATCATCGGCCTCCAGCAGTTTGTCCTGCCGAAGTTTAACCTTTCCGCCATCCTGGTCATGGCCCCCATCGCTATTGCGACGATGATGGAGCATGTCGGTGATATTTCTGCCATCAGCGCCACCACCGGCACCAACTTCATCCAGGACCCCGGCCTTCACCGGACCCTGCTTGGCGATGGCCTGGCCACCAGCCTTTCCGCAATGATCGGCGGTCCCGCCAACACCACCTATGGGGAGAACACTGGCGTGCTGGCCCTGTCCCGGGTCTATGATCCCCGTGTCGTTCGCATCGCGGCCGGTTTCGCCATCCTGCTGTCCTTCAGCCCCATGTTCGCCCAAGTTATCCATTCGATTCCTGCGGCGATCATCGGCGGCGTTTCCTTTATCTTGTACGGAATGATCTCCGCCATCGGTGTGCGCAATGTAGTGGAAAATCAGGTTGATCTGTCCAAGAGCCGCAACGTCATCATCGCGGCGGTGATCCTGGTCAGCGCCCTGGGCTTCTCCAACGGGCTGTCCTTCACCATTGCCGGCACGACGATCACCCTGACCAGCCTGGCGATCGCGGCGATTCTCGGAATCGTCCTCAACGCGGTGCTTCCCGGAAAGGATTACCAGTTCAACGATGAGAATCCGAATCCTTCAAAGCCCAGCAAGCCTTTGACTGTGATCAGCGGCGAATAATTGAAAAGAGTAAGAAGAACCGCGCAGAAAAGTGACGATGCTTTTCTGCGCGGTATTTTGCTGAAAAGGCGCTTTTTAATTGCAATACTTTCGCCATGCATATATGTAATGCAAAATGCAATACAATAAGAATGGAATTTGTATGACGGAGATGAACGAAATGCGAAAATTCAAGATGCCGGCGATTCCCCCTACTACCAACAAATCCATTCGGTTTCCCAACGATGTCATCGCGGAGGTGGAGCAGGCGATACAGGGAAAAGATTGTACCTTTTCCGCTTTCGTCGTCGAAGCAGTACGGGTGGCGCTGGAAAATTTAAAGGAAGAAGAATGAGTGGACGGAAACCGGTCCTGCAGCCCTTGGCTGTTGCAGGGGCCGCCTTTTCTGGCAGCCTCCTCGTGGCGACATTCTGCGGATACCGGCTGCTGGCAGGAATGGTCTTGGGGGTTGCGTTCCTTTGTATAGTTGCGGCCGCTCTGGCCCTGCTGGGGCGCCTGTGGAGCCGGACCGCGGTGCTGGCGCTGTTCTTTGCGGCGACGGCTGTAGGAGTTTCATTGGCGGGGCGCGCTGCCCTGCTGCGGACTGCCGGGCGATGGGCGGGAGAAACGGTGACCTTTATCGGCCGGATTGAAACTGTGCAGGCAGGGAGTACTGCTGGCTATCTGCTTCGGGTCCAGTCCGGTGATCTGGAGCCGGGGATACGGGTCCTGATTTATTCCGGCACCAGCCCGGAATTTTCGAAGGGAGAGAGCATTTGGCTGACGGTGGAGCTTAACTCGGAGCCTCCCACCCGCAGTCAGCTAGGAAAAGGAGCGGACCTGACGGGGTATGCCGCCCCGGACAGTATCCGGCTCGCGGCGCCTGCTTCCGGCTGTGCAGACTGGGTGGGGCGGCTGCGGGAGGAGCTCCGCGGCAGGTTGTACCGGACGCTTGGGACAGACGCCGCCGGCTTTTTCGAAGCAGTGCTGCTGGGTGATGCGGATGCCCTGTCCCCGTCTGTCCGGGAGGTCTTTTCTGCGACAGGAACCGCGCATCTGCTCTGCATTTCGGGTCTGCATATCTCGCTGCTCATGGGGATCGCGGGGTGGATATTCCGCCGCCTTTTGGGATGCGGAAAAACGGCGTTTTTCTTGACAGGGCTGGCAGGAGGGGCTTTTGTACTGCTGACCGGCGCGGCGCCGTCCGCTGTGCGGGCCTGGATCATGGCTGTCTTTGCTCTGTCAGCCAATGCCTTTTACCGGGACTACTCCCCGGGCAACGCGCTGGGAGGCGCAGTACTGGTCCTCTGCCTGCAGAATCCCCGGGTGGTGTTCCAAAATGGATTTTGGCTCTCCGTTCTGGCCACAGCCGCGATGTTCGCCGTCGCGCCTTGCTGGACTAGGAAGGTGCGGGGACGGCTGCCCCGGCGAGTGGCTGGAAACCCGCTGGTCAAAGGGGCAGTCTCGCTGGTCTGCGGGACGCTGGCGGCCAATGTCTGCTGTCTGCCGGTGTTTTTCCTGTGGTCAGGCAGCGTTCCGGCGCTGGCCCCGTTGGCGAATCTGCTTTTGGTTCCGATTTTCCCGTTTTTGGTGGCAGGAGGCGGAATCTGCCTTCTGGGGAGCTGGACGGATCCCCTTGGAAATTTGCTGAGCCGGGTGCTGGAATGGATTTTTGCCCTGCTGGAGCGGCTGGCCAAGGTTCCCCACAGTGTGCTTCCTTTGGGGCTTCCCTGGATTTGGATCTGGGCCGGGTTCGCTTTGCTGCTCTTTGGGACGGCCCGTTTTCTGGGAAAACGCAGGCGTCTTGGGCTGGCTGCGGCACTGTCGGCGGTGCTGTTTGTTGCGGGTGCGGCCAGTGGAGTTCTGGCCCGGCGGGATGCGCTGGCCGTAGCGGCCGTTTCTACAGAAAACGGAGGCAGCCTGGTCTTGGAGCTGGGGGGACGGGCGATTCTGATCGGGTGCGGCGGCGACAGCCAGATCGGAGGAAAGACCGCCTCCTATCTGCGGAGCACCGGCGTTTTCTCCCTGGACGCGGTGCTGATTCCTGAGGAGAGCCGTCGCTGTATGAGCGGGGTCAGCAATCTTGCCAGGCGATTCCCCATCAAGTCGCTGTTTTCGGATTCGGCGAGCAACTGGTACCAGACCGCTTTGGATTCACCGGATATTGGGCAGTGTCTGCCGCTGGCTGTCGGGGAATACCGGCTTTTCGGGCGCTATCCCTTGGAGACGGCCCGGGTGGACGGATGGACACGGATCGCAGTGTCCGCCTATGGACGGCGGCTTCTCTTTTTGTCGAAAGATGATCCCAGAGCGGAGGAGGTCTCCGTTGGGGCGGATCTGGTATTTTTCTATGATGAAATTCCCCAAAAGGATGGAATTTCCTCTCCGGAATATGCTATAATAAAAGACAAGCAGTCCTGGCTGGACGGCTTTTCAGAAATTGGAAAAAACTACGCCGCCGGCAGCTCCTGGGTCATCCTTCCCAGCGGAGGGGTGCGGAGCTGGGGCGCTTAAAAAGGGACTTTGCAATGCCGTATCTTACCGACGCCGAGCTGGGCCGCGCCCTCCGGCAGAATGAAATCAGCCCGGTGTACTTCCTCTATGGGCGGGAGACGTACCTGTCTGCAGGATATTTCCAGCGCATTACAGAAAAGGTTGTACAGGAGGGTACTGAAAGCTTTAACCTTCAGCGATTTGACGGCGCGGAGCTGGATATGACAGCTCTCCAGATCGCGGAGGAGGGCATGCCGATGATGGCGGAGCGCAAATGCGTGGCCTTGATGAACCCCAACCTGGAAAAGATGCGGAAGGAAGACTTTGAGTCTCTGCTGGGCATCGTCAAGGACCCGAATCCCGCCTGTGTGTTCGTCATTTACGTCAGCGCCTACGACCTGAACCCGAAAAAGATGCCCCGGGTCCGCCGTCTTTCGGAAGCGGCGGCCAAATCCGGCTGCGTGGTGGATTTCGCGCCCCTCACCCAGGGGGACCTGGTCAAGTTTTTGAAAGGCCGGTTCCAGAAGGCCGGGCTGACCATCGAGACCCCCGTTGCGGCGGCTCTAATCCAGCGCTGCGGGACGTCTTTGGAGGTCCTTTCCAGCGAGGCGGACAAGCTCATCGCCTATAAGGACTCCGGAGAGGTTTCCCGGCAGGATGTGGAAACCGTCACCCGGAAGAGCTTGGAGGCGTCGGTCTTTGACCTGAGCAAGCTGATGCTTCAGAACAATTACACCCGAGCCTTTGCCCTGCTGGAGGACCTGTTTCAGCTGCGGGAGGAGCCGCTGGCGATTCTTGGAGCGCTCAACGCGGCTTTTCTGGATCTGTACCGCGCCAAAACCGCGATGCTGGCCTCTAAAAAGGAGGAGGACGTGGCCGCCCTCTTCCCTTCCTATCGGGGAAAGGAGTTCCGGATCCGGAACGCGTTCCGGGACGTCTCTAAATATTCGGTGACGACCCTCCGCGGTTGCCTCCGGGTGCTATCCGATACCGACGTGCAGCTCAAATCCTCCCGCTGCGATGACAAAACTGCGGTGGAGCAGGCGGTGGCCTCTATTCTCAGTCTGTCCCATTCCGCCGGGGGGAGGGTTTCCGGATGATCAAGTGCAGAATGCCGGTGATCGTCGAGGGGAAGTATGACCGCATCACCCTTTCCTCCCTGCTGGACGGCATGATTTTGGAGACCGGCGGCTTTGGCATTTACCACAACCGGGAGCTGATGGAGATGCTCCGGGTCATGGCGAAAAAGACCGGTATCATCGTCCTTACGGATTCCGACGCGGCTGGATTTCAGATCCGCAACCATATCCGTTCCGCTATTCAGGAGGGGACTATCGTCCATGTGTACATCCCCGACGTTTACGGGAAGGAGCGCCGCAAGTCCGTCGCTTCCAAGGAAGGGAAGCTGGGGGTGGAAGGGCTGGACGCGGCCACCCTGGAGGCGGCCTTCCGGAAAGCGGGGATCGGCACGGAAGAGGTCTCCCGCCCCGGCGAGCCGGTGACCAAGACCGACCTGTATCTCTGGGGCTTTACCGGGACTGATGGCGCATCAGAGCGCCGGAGGCGGCTCCTTTCGAAGCTGGGTTTTCCGGAGCGGATGTCTGCCAACGCCATGCTTGGCGCAATAAACGTTTTGTATAATCGGGAAGAATTCTTCCAACAGTTAAACAACTGGTTTCCGACAGAAGAGGAGGCTCCCCATGAATCCACAAGCTGCTGAATCTGCTGTTTGCGCTTTGGAAAACGCTCTGGACCGGGGCGAGCCGGTTGGGGCTTACCTCGCCTGCGCCAATGTATTGGCGGAGCTTTTAGCGTTGTGCTATACCGACTGCGGCGTACCGGTCCCTCCTTTGGAGGAGCGGTTTGAGCGGCTCCCGGAGACCCGGCTGGGACGGGCTTTTCTCCCCAATCTGGAGGCGTACGCCCGGCTTTGCATCCGGCTGGATGGCGTGTCTCCCAGCCGCAAGGCCGATACCTTTTCCCAGGTGACGGATGCGCGCCGCCTGCTGCGGCGGATGCTGGAAGGATAAGGAGAGTCTCAATGGTTTTTTCGAGTATCACCTTTTTATTTGCTTTTTTTCCGGCGGTTCTGCTGATTTATTTTTGCTGCCCGCTGAAGGGGAAAAACTGGGTGCTGGCGGCGTCCGGGCTGTTGTTTTACGCCTGGGGTGAGCCAGTGTATATCGTTTTGATGGTCTTTTCCACGCTGGTGGACTATACGGCTGGACGAATCATCCACCGGTTTGCAGACCGCCAGGCGATCCGGCGGACGGCACTGGTGGCCTCCATTGTCATCAATCTTTCCCTGCTGGGCGTGTTCAAGTACAGTTCCTTCCTTATCGGAAACCTGAACAGCGTATTTGGATGGTCCCTGCAAAACCCGGATCTTCCGCTCCCCATCGGTATCTCCTTTTATACCTTCCAGAGTATGTCGTATACCATCGACCTTTACCGCGGAGACACCCGCGTGCAGAAAAATTACGTCTACTACCTGGCCTATGTCAGCATGTTTCCGCAATTGGTGGCCGGTCCCATCGTCCGATATGAGGACGTGGCGCGGGAGCTGGAAAATCGGACTGTTACGCTGAACAAGATCGGAGAGGGCGCTTTCCAATTTGCCATGGGACTGGGGAAAAAGGTCCTGCTGGCCAACAACATCGGGCTGCTCTGGACCCAGGTGAAGGCGGCGTCCGGCGATAGCCTTCCGGCGGTGACGGCATGGCTGGGAATCCTGGCGTTTACCTTTCAGATTTATTTCGACTTTTCCGGGTATTCAGACATGGCCTGCGGCATGGGGCGGATGCTGGGCTTCACCTTTCCGCAGAACTTCCATTTTCCGTATATGGCCAAATCCATTACCGATTTTTGGCGGCGGTGGCATATCACGCTGAGCTCGTGGTTCAAAAGCTACGTGTATATTCCCTTGGGCGGGAACCGGAGGGGAACGGTGCGGACGGTCCGCAACCTGCTGATCGTTTGGCTGCTGACCGGACTTTGGCACGGGGCCAGCTGGAATTTTGTCTTTTGGGGGCTGTATTTCGGCATCCTGCTCATCCTTGAAAAATTCTTTCTTGCCAAATTCTTGGAGCGGCTGCCCGGCTGGGTGAGGCGGATCTACGCCTTTCTGTTGGTAGTGCTGGGCTGGGTTTTCTTTGAGATGGAAACGCCTGCGGCCATCGGACAGTTCTTGCAGTCCCTGCTGGGCGCGGGCGGAATCGCGGACAGCCATTCCGGATACCTGCTGCTGACCTTTGGGCTGTTGATGTTGGTCTGTGCGGTCGCAGCAAACAACTGGATTCCTTCCCTTCTGGCAAAGGCGGAATCCCGGTGGCCGGCGGTGCGGTGCCTCCGGCCGGTGTGGATGGCGGCGCTTCTGATTGCGTCCACGGCATTTCTGGTCAACTCCACCTATAATCCCTTTCTGTATTTTCGATTCTGAGGAGGTTTGCGTTCATGCGTTTTGCAGAGATCGTGCGGAATAGCGGCCGTAAACTTTCGCTATTCGGGAACATCATTTCCGGCGTATTGTTTTTGGCGGCGCTGTTTTTGGGCGCGGTGATGACATTTGCGGTGCCGAAAGCGGAGTTTTCCGAGAACGAGAACAAATATCTGGCGGAGTTCCCGCGGTTTTCCGTTTCCAGTATCCGGGAAAAGACATTTATGAGCGGATTTGAGGATTATTCTGCGGACCATTTTCCGGCCCGCTCCGCCTGGATCGGCCTGCAGACCCGGCTTCAGCTACTCTTAGGCCAGCGGGAGGTCAACGGCGTTTATATTTTGAAGGACCGGCTTTTGGAGCAGGTCGATCCGCCTGCCGGAAAAAATGTGGCCAATTCGGTTCTGGCCATGAACGAATTTGTGGAGCGTTTCGGCGGAGCGACTTATTTGATGTTAGTTCCTACGGCCGCGGAGATCTATCACGGAATGCTCCCGCCTGGAGCGCCGACCCTTTCAGAGCGGACGACCATTGACGAGGTCTACAAAAAGGTGCAGAATGTCACCACCGTCGACGCCTACGCCTCGCTGAGCACCAACAGCGAGCAGTATCTCTACTACCGGTCCGATCATCATTGGACCTCGCGAGGCGCTTATCTCGGCTATGGGGCGCTGTCTGCGAAGATGGGATTCACGCCAGTTTCCCTGGACCGGTTTAATGTAGAGCATGCCAGCCACAGTTTCCGGGGATCTCTGTACAGCAAGGTCATCTACAAAGGGGTGGATGCGGACACCGTCGATTTGTATTCCTACCCTTCCGGCGCCAAGGTGACAGGGGTTTCGGTGTTTGACGGCACCAACTGGGAAGAACGGGACAGCCTATACTGCCGGGAATTTTTGGACAAAAAGGATCAATATTCTGTCTTTCTGGGGCAGAATCAGCCGGTTGTCACCATTACGACGGACTATCCAGGCGGCAACAGTCTGATCATTTTCAAGGATTCCTACGCCCACTCGCTGGCACCGTTTTTGGCGCTGCATTACAGTAAGATTACGCTGGTGGATCTCCGGTATCTCGTGGTGCCCTTTGAGCGGGTCGTGGATCTGGACGGTTACAGCCAGGCGCTGTTCTGTTATAATGTCAAAACATTTGTGGACGAGGATAACGTCCGGAAGGTCAACCTGAAGCCGTGACATTTTGGATAAAACCAAAGCCCCCTGCTGGAAACTTCCAGCAGGGGGCTGCTTTTTTAAAGGAGGAATCAGCCGATGTGCTCAAAAAGGGAGGTGACGATTTTGGTGGCAAAATCAGTGGCGGTTTTGACCTTGTCATCCGTCAGCTTGCCTGTGCCGAAGAGGCCCTTCTTGATTTCCAGACCTTGCACGCCGGCGACAGTGACGTTGTTGGCTTTGAAGATGTCGGCCAGCTCGCCAATATCGTTGCTGCCGGTATTGGACATGGTGATGATGGCCACGTTGGAAGTACGCTCTGCGCTCAGGTCCTTGCAGAAGTCCAGGAGCTGTTTCGCCTTTTTGCCATAGTTGTCAAATACGATGATAACCAGCTTCTCCTTTTCGCAGGGATATGCGGGCGGAATCTGGTCGCATTTGCATTTGAAGGTTCTGCCGACAGCAGTGGCTACAGCCTCCGCATTGCCTTTACCGTTTTTGGAGAAGTACAGCACTTGCATTTTCATGATGAGATCGTCCTTTCAGTCTTCCTATGTCAGTCTCCATCCGGGAGAATGGAGCCGGAGCAGCCCGCCCTGTGGCGCAACTGCTCCAGTGTATTTTTATACAGTGATTCTAGTTTAGCATGAAATATGAAGATTGTCAAAAATAATCTGTAAACATTCAATTAAATGATGAATATATGTAAAAAAATCTGAATAAAACTTGGATGATTTGCTGAATTTCCGCTTTTGCAGAGGGACTCACTTCTTCCAGGCAAGGGGTGAAAATAGCATCAGCATGGGGAATAGTTCCAGCCGCCCGGCAAGCATATCGAAGGTCAGCACGATTTTTGACAGCACATTCAGGCCGCCGTAATGCCCGGCCGGCCCCACGGTGCCAAGCCCGGGTCCCACATTGTTGATGCAGGCGGCCACCGCCGTGAAAGCGGTGGTAAAATCCAGCCGGTCCAGGGCCAGGAAGAGGAACGAGACCGCGTAGAGGATGACGTATACAATTAAAAAGGCGCTGACCCCGCTGAAGACCTCCTGCTCCACCGTTTTTCCCTCGAATTTGATGGAGTTGACCGACCGCGGTGAAATCATATGCTTGATTTCCTTTTTGGCAATTTTTCCGAGGATGAGAACGCGGGAGACCTTGATGCCGCCGCCTGTAGAGCCGGCGCAGGCACCGCAGAACATCAGACAGACCAAGATCACCTTTGAGAACAGCGGCCACTGGTCAAAATCCGCCGTTGCAAAACCGGTGGTCGTGATGATGGAGGAGACCTGGAAAAAGGCGTACCGCAGGGATTTCCCCACCGTACCGTACAGATGGAAGATATCAGCGGCGATGAGCACCGTAGAGACGCCAATGATCCCCAGATACCAGCGGGCCTCCTGGCAGCGGAACGCCTGGACCGCGCCTCCGGCCAGGAGCAGATAGAAAACGTTGAAATTGATGCCAAACAACGTCATGAAGACGCTGATGACAATATCAGCATAGGCGCTGTCGTAGTAGGCGATGCTTTCTGCTCTGATGCCGAAGCCTCCGGTTCCCGCCGTGGAGAAGGCGTTGAGAAGGCTATCAAAGGCCGGCATTCCGCCGGCTGTGAGCAGAATGAATTCGATGAGGGTCAGCCCCAGGTAGATGCCGTAAAGGATGCGTGCGGTCAGCTTCAGCTTGGAGACCAGCTTGCCCACTTGCGGTCCCGGGGACTCCGCGCGCAGGATGTACATGGACTGAGAGTCGCTGTCCGACTTGGGAAGCAGCGCCATAAGAAAGACCAGCACACCCATACCGCCCACCCAGTGGGTGAAGCTGCGCCAAAACAGCATCCCCTGGGAGAGTGCCTCCACATTGGGCAGGATGCTGGCGCCCGTGGTCGTAAAGCCGGATACCGTTTCGAACAGGGCGTCCAGGTAGTTGGGGATTTCCCGGCTGAGCCAGAAAGGAAACGCTCCAAAAAGGGAGACGACCACCCAGCTCAGCGCGACAATCAGAAACCCCTCCCGTGTATAGATCCGCCGGTTTTGGGGCTGGCGAGCCGTCAGAGCGAGGCCGCCGCCCACTAGCAGGATGATGGGAAGGGCAAAAGACAGGGCAGTGTCCTCTCCATAGAGAAAGACCACCAGCAGCGGTAGGAGCATTAGTCCCCCGCAGATCACCATGACCCGCCCGAGTACGTATAAAATCATGCGGCCGTTCATGGGCGCCGCAGTCCCCCTTTCTTATTCCAGGATGTCGCTGAGATCCCGAAGATATTGGTTGGCCGTCACAACGACCACAGCATCCCGAGGTTCTATGGTATCACTGCCCCGGGGAATAATGGGCTTGCTGTTGCGGATAATGCAGGCGATGAGGACGTTTTGCTTCGTTTTTAAGTCCTTCAGCGGGACTCCGGTGAATTTGGCGGTTTCCGCCACGACGAATTCCAGGGCCTCCACTTGGCCGCCGACCAGCTTGTAGAGGGTCTGCACACTGCTTCCGTCGGAATTGTGCATAGCGCGGACGTAGCGGATGATGCGGTTGGCGGCGATGGTTTTGGGGGAGACGATGGTGTCCAGCCCCATATTGCCCAGCATGTCCAGGAAGGACAGCCGGTTGATCTTGGTGACCACCTTATCCGCCTTTTGGGTCTGGGCGTACATGGAGATGAGGATGTTTTCCTCATCCATGCCGGTCAGGGATACCACCGCGTCAACGGTGTCAATGCCCTCTTGAAGCAGGAGGGACTGGTCGGTGCCGTCGCCGTGGATGACGGTGGCTTTGGGGAGCCAGTCGCTGAGCTCGTGGCAGCGTTGGCGGTCGCGTTCGATGATCTTCACCTGCATTCCGGCATCCAGGAGCTGAAGGGCCAGATAGTGGGCAATCTTGCCCCCGCCGATAATCAGGACGCTCCGTGCCTTCTGTTTGTAAATGCCCATGACCTTGAAAAAGGCGGCCAGCTCCGCGTGAGAGGCCGTGACATGGATCTTATCGCCTGCCTGGATAACAAAATTTCCGTCCGGGATGACAATGTTGCCGCCCCGCTGAACGGCGCAGACCAGGATTTTGACACGGAGCCGGTCCGGAAGGGAGAAAAGCGGCTGCCCGTCCAGGATGCTGTTTGGCTGCACCTTGATCTCCGCCAGTTCCACCCGGCCTCGGGCAAAGGTTTCGATGTTGATAGCGGAAGGAAAGCGAAGGGTGCGGCAGATTTCGGTGGCAGTCTCCATTTCTGGATTGACCACCATACTCAGGCCCAGCTCCTCCCGGAGAAAGACGAGCTGCTGGGAGTATTCGGGATTCCGCACCCGGGCGATGGTATGGCGGGTGCCGATCTTTTTGCTGACCATGCAGCTGAGGATGTTCAGCTCATCGGAAGAGGTGGCAGCGATCAACAGATTCGCCTTGTTGGCACCGGCCTCCATGAGCACGCTGCAGCTGGCGCCATTCCCGCTGATTCCCATGACGTCGTACTGGTTGACCATGTCCTCGACAACTTGCGGGTCCTGGTCGATGACGACGACGTCGTGGCCTTCTTTGGAGAGGTGCTCCGTCAGCGTCGCGCCGACCTTGCCGTCTCCGACAATGATAATTTTCATGTTAAGCGACTCCGGATGAAAAATTTGGGCGGGTCCGCGTGCCCGAAGGACATACGCAGCCCCGCAATACCGCCATTATAGCATAGCCGGGAAAAACCCGCAAAGGGGAAGCATTAAGATTTTATGAAGAAAAAGGGACGAAATCGGAGCTTGAGAAGATTTCCGGCGGAAAATCGCCTTCTTTTGGGGATTTAAGCGAGTTTCCGCGCTTTTCCAAGGAATGCTCCGGAAAACGCGGGAAAGCTCTTGCATTTTTGACGGCAAAGGGTATATAATGCAGATAGCGGAACTCCCGATTTTGACCAGATAGGAGTGATTCCATGTTCGAAAAAATGACGTCCCTGTCTGAGAGCGGAAAGGCCGCCGTAAAGGCCGAGATCGCCGCGCTGGAAGCCAGGCTTGCCGTCCAGCAGCAGCAGATCAAGGAAGCGGGCCTGCCGGTGATCGTCCTGTTGGAGGGCTGGGGAGCCTCCGGAAAGGGCAGCCTTATCCGAGATATTATCCGGAACATTGATCCCCGGTCCTTCCAGGTCTGTCCTATCGTCCCGCCGACGGAGGAGGAGGCGCGCAGGCCGTTCCTCTGGCGTTATCTTGAGAAGATCCCTCCCAAAGGGCGGTTCCTCTTCCTGGACTCCGGCTGGTACGGCGAGACCGTCAAAAACGTCATGGAGGATGGGCTGGAAAACGGAGCGTATGCCAGCCGCATCCACAGCCTCAACGTTTTTGAGCGGCAGCTCAGCGACAACGGGTATCTGGTGGTGAAGCTGTTTCTCCACATCTCAAAGGAGACCCAGGATGAACGCTTTGAAAAGCTGTTGGAATCCCGGGACACCTCTTGGAGGGTCTCCCCTCTGGACCGGCTGGAGAATAAGCGCTACAAAAAGTACGCTGCTGCTTGGGACAGCCTGCTGGACGCGACGGATTCCCCATGGGCCCCCTGGCACCTCATTGACGGCAGCGAGCGGGCCAAGCGGCTGCAGGCGCTCCAAGTGCTGACGGAAAGCATCGCCGCTGCTCTGGAAGGGCGCCGTGCCGCTTGGGAGATCCCGGAAGAGCCGTTTCCCCTGCTGGCGATGCCCAAGTTGGCCGAAGTTTCCTTGGACCAGGAGGTGCCGGAGGAGGAATACCGCATCTGGTTGAAGGACGCCCAGAAGCGTCTGCAGGTGCTGCACAACCGCCTGTACCGAAAGCGGGTGCCGGTGGTCATCGTCTATGAGGGCTGGGATGCCGCTGGAAAGGGCGGGAACATCAAGCGGATCGCCGCGGCACTGGATCCACGGGGATACGAGGTGGTGCCGGTGGCGGCGCCGGAGCCCCAGGAGCTGGCGCGGCACTATCTGTGGCGGTTCTGGACCCGACTTCCCAAAACGGGGCATATCGCCATTTTTGACCGGAGTTGGTATGGCCGGGTCATGGTGGAGAGGATCGAAAAGCTCTGCTCCGGCGCCGATTGGCAGCGGGCCTATCAGGAGATCAACGAGTTTGAGCGGGAGCTTCGCGACTGGGGCGCGGTGGTTCTGAAATTCTGGGTGCACATTGATCCGGAGACCCAGCTGGAGCGGTTCCAGGAACGGGAAAACACCCCGGAGAAGCGTTGGAAGATCACGGCGGAGGATTGGCGCAACCGGGAGAAGTGGCCGCAGTACGAGGAAGCGGTCAACGAGATGCTACAGAAAACCTCCACGGCCTATGCGCCCTGGCATATTATCGAGTCAAAGGACAAGCGGTATGCCCGGCTCAAGGCCATTGAGATTGTCATTGAAGCGCTGGAAAAGGCGCTGGATTAAAAAGAGGTTTCCGGAAATTTTCCGGAAACCTCTTTTTGCTTGTTCAATAATATAAGTTTTTAAATAATGTATCCTGAATAATAGAAAAAGGCTTGTGGTTCAAGACATAGAAGC
>CAJMLQ010000010.1 GCA_905214265.1 uncultured bacterium | reverse complement strand
CCGCCCTTGCGCTCCTTAAACAGCCAGTTCACGAACTTGTACCCATAGTACGGCACCACCCCCACCAAAATCCGGGGCAGGAAACAGATCACCAGGCTCCAAACGTTCCCGTGATAGTCCCCTACGGAATAAAGGGGCGTAAACACGAAGGAGGTGGCGTTGGGGCTCACGAACGAGTTGTTCAGAAAGCTGGTCAGTCCGAAAAGTGCGCCTAAGATGGCGCCTTTTTTAGGTCCGAGCAGAAGTGAGCCGATGATGACGGGGATGTGTACAATGGTCGCCCTGGTGACCCCCAATGGGATATACCCGATGAACGGCGTAAAGGCGAGGATAAAGATGAGCGCGCCCAGCAGGGCAAGCTGCACCAGTCCCAGGGTTTTTGCGGAAGCTTTTCTTTCCATGATTCATTCCTCCTGCTACTGTTCCCATTATTGGGATACAATGCAAATTTATGCAAACCCGCCTGCGCCCGCAAAAACACCGGCAGGATTGACACCGTTGAATCGTAATTTTCTTCTATTATAATAGATATGCCCCAAGAATGCAAGAAATCCCGCGGAAAAAATTGCCCAAATCGATTACTTTTCCATTCCGTCGCCTTGTGCAGCTTCGCATGCCTGCCGAGGATCGATCCGATCCAGAGGCCCCTCCAGATGCCGCGCGATGAGCCGGGTCAGCTCCCCCGCCGCCCCACAGCGGATCAGGGCGACGATTTGCCGGTGTTCCTCATAAAACTGCCCGAACAGTCCGCTCTCCCGCATATCCAGCATTCGGAACCGGGTGTAGTGCACATGGAACTGCTGCAAAACCTTCCATACTGCGTCCAGCTCCATAGCCGAAAAATACAGCTCGTGGAACCGGTTGTCCAGCCGGTAAAACTGCAGGGGCTGAAAGCTCCCCGCCAGCAAAAGCCTCTGCCGGGCGAGATTTTCCTCCAGCTGCTCCAGCAGGCCCTCCGGCGGCTCCCGGCAGAGCATGGGCAACAGCCTCTGTTCCACCGACGTCCGCAGAAACACCAGCTGTCGGCTGTAGGCGAAATCAATCTCCGCCACAAAAGTTCCCTTCCGCGGGATCACTTTCACCAGCCGTTCCGCGGAAAGCCGGGAGATCGCCGTGCGCACCGGCGTCCGGGAGACCCCGAACCGCTCCGCCAGTTCCTCCTCCCGCACCTGAGTCCCTGGCAGCAACTCCAAAGACAGAATCTCCTGCCGCAGCACATGGTAAATGTAATCCGATGAAACCATTGAAACCTCCCAAACGCCATTGCAAAGCATAAAATCAATTACACCAAATCCCGCCGACTCGTAAGGCCGCCGCGTCTCTCCAATGCGTTTCCCGCCAGGACACACTCGCCGAAAGCGGAAGCAGATGGCCCATGGTGGAGTCCCAGCCAGGCGGCGGCCCGCCGTTTTCCGCGGGGACCCGCATATCGACCAGAAGAAACCTCGGGCGCGTCTTGGGGGATTCCTGAGGGGGGACCCCCTCAGGCGCCTTTTTCTCCCCCTTCTTTTTCCGCGGGGAAAAAGAAGGGGTGCAGGAATCCCTCTCCCGAAAACAAAAAACCGCCGCCGCCCGCGCGGGCCTCCCAAGCCAAAAAAACAATCAGATCTCTCCCCACTAGTATACCGCATTCTCTCCATAAAATCAACAAATTTTAAAAACATTTTTTGTCGTTGTACTACAATTGAGAACCAGAGTGCAACGTGTTATCCTTAAAGTACAGAAACAGTCCCCCGCGAGAAAGGAACGATGGAAATGTATATGGACAACATGATCGAGGAAATCCGCTCCTACGGCCTCATCCCGGTCATCAAGATCGACGACGCCGAAAAGGCGGTCCCCCTGGCGAAAGCCCTCTGCGACGGCGGCCTTCCGGCGGCAGAGGTGACCTTCCGCACTGCCGCGGCAAAGGACGCCATTGCCAAAATGTCGGCTGCTTTCCCGGATATGCTCATCGGCGCAGGCACTGTCCTGACCACTGCCCAGGTAGACGAGGCCGTGGCAGCCGGTGCGAAGTTTATCGTCTCTCCCGGTCTCAACCCCAAGGTCGTCCGCTACTGCCTGGAAAAGGAGATCCCCATCCTCCCCGGCTGCGCCACTCCCTCCGACATGGAGACGGCCATCGAACTGGGCCTGAGTGTGGTCAAATTCTTCCCCGCCGAGGCCAACGGCGGCCTGAAATCCATCAAAGCCATGTCCGCCCCCTACACCCAGCTGCGTTTCATGCCCACTGGCGGCGTTAACGAACAGAACCTGGGTGACTACTTGGCCTTCCCGAAAATCATCGCCTGCGGCGGTTCCTTCATGGTTAGCGACGCCCTCATCAGCGCCGGAGACTTTGCCGCTATCACGGAGCTGACCCGCAAGGCCGTGGCCATTGTCATGGGCTTTGAGCTGGCCCACGTTGGCGTCAACTGCAAGGACGACGGCGAGGCCCGCGAAACTGCCGGTCTCTTAGGCAGCATGTTTGGCTTCCCCGTCAAGGAGGGCAACAGCTCCGTCTTTGCTGGACCCATCGAGGTTATGAAAGCCCCCTACCTGGCTCCTAACGGCCACATCGCCATCCGGGTCAACGATCTGTCCCGGGCCATGGCCTACTTCACCCGCAAGGGCTTCGAATTTGATCCCGACACCGCAAAATTCAATGCCAAGGGCCAACAGGTGGCCATCTATTTCAAGGGAACTATCGGCGGCTTCTCCTGGCACCTGGTTCAGAAATAAGCCCGTCAACGTTTTTCACGATTTTTCAACTTTTTTCAATAGAATCTCAACAACCTGCAAGGAGGATTTCTCATGAGTAAAGTCGTAACCTTCGGTGAGCTGATGCTCCGCCTTGCCCCTCTGGGCTACTACCGTTTTGTCCAATCCGACACCCTGGGCGCCACCTTTGGCGGCGGCGAGGCCAACGTTGCAGTCTCCCTGGCCAACTTCGGCCTGGACGCCGCTTTCGTCACCAAGCTCCCCAAACATGAAATCGGCCAGGCCGCCGTCAACAGTCTCCGCAAATTCGGCGTGGACACCAGCCTGATCACCCGGGGCGGTGACCGCGTCGGCATCTACTATCTGGAAAAGGGTGCCTCCCAGCGTGCTTCCAAATGCATTTATGACCGCGCCCACTCCGCCATCGCTGAGGCTTCCAGCGCGGATTTTGACTGGGACAAAATTTTTGACGGCGCCGACTGGTTCCACTTCACCGGTATCACCCCCGCCCTGGGGCCCAACGTGGTGGAAATCTGCCGCGAAGCCTGCAAGGCCGCCAAGGCCAAGGGGGTCAAGATTAGCTGCGACCTGAATTACCGCGGCAAGCTGTGGACCCGCGACCAGGCCCGGGCCGCCATGAGCGACCTCTGCCAGTATGTAGACGTCTGCATCGCCAACGAGGAGGACGCCAAGGACGTCTTTGGTATCGAGGCCGAGAACACCGACATCCACGGCGGCAAGCTGAACCACGAGGGCTATAAGAGCGTCGCCAAGCAGCTGGCGGATGCCTTTGGCTTTGAAAAGGTTGCCATCACCCTTCGCACCTCTATTTCCGCCAACGACAACGACTGGGCCGCCATGCTCTATGACGGCAGCGAATATTACTTCTCCAAGAGCTACCACGTCCATATCGTCGACCGGGTCGGCGGCGGCGACAGCTTCGGCGCGGGTTTGATCTATGGCCTGCTCTCCGGCAAGAGCTGTCAGTCCGCTCTGGAATTCGCGGTGGCCGCATCCTGCCTGAAGCACTCCATCGAGGGCGACTACAACATGGTCAGCGTCGATGAGGTGGAAAAGCTTGCTGGCGGCGACGGCTCCGGCCGCGTCCAGCGCTAAATTTTGCCTGACTCCCTCCAATAATAGAAGCAGGGCGGACTTTTGCGGGTCCGCCCTGCTTCATTTTAATTAAAACGGCGCAGCTGCCTTACTGTCAGGCCCGATCCGATTAAGACCAGGCCACCCGCCAGCAGCCAGCCCTTGCCGGAGCCGTCGCCCATGGTGATGGAAAAGAGCTGAAACGTCCCGAGATATTCCTGCCCACCCATGCAGCAAAAAACATAATACATCACCGGGAGCATGTAGCCAACTGCAACGTTTCCCGAACTTCCTGCGGCAAGCATGCCCAGCCCGCCCAGAAACACCGCGCTGCTCAGCGCCCCGAAATAGAGCGGCAGGGAGACCTCTGAACGCAGCCCACGCATCAGCAAAGCAAATCCCTCCCAAAAGTAAAGCCACAGCTGTCAAAGAACAAAGCGTGCGGAGAATCCAGACTGGCAGAAGCCCGATATATCGGGCAGCCACCGCCTCCCGCACCTGCTGGTCATCCTCCGGAAGAAAAACCGGCGTCAGCAGCACCGCCCCGATTAGCGAGGCAAAACACTCCAGCGGCGCGGCTGCCGCCTGTACGCCCAGGTCGTTGATCCCGAAGATCACCGGTGTCAAGGCCAACACCCCCAACGCCAGCAGCAGGTGAGGCAGAAGATTATGCTGCAGATTTGCGGCCGCGATGGCGGCGTACCGCCGGAATACTGTCGAGCCCACGGAAAATCCCCCTCCTTTTCGCCTCCAGGATCCATGCTGTCAAAAGGGCCAGCAGTATGCCCAACGCCGCAAAAAGCAGCCGGTTTGCCGCCAGGGTGCCAAAACAGTCGGCAAAGGTCTGCCCGCCCTCCAGCGTATTGTGCCGCGGCATCAGCCGGAAGCCCTCATAACCGCCGTCCATCTGCCAAAGGCCGCTGTTCAGGTCCACGAACCACCAGAGGAGCATCACTCCGGCGGCAATGGGGGTATCCGTCAATTCTGTCAGGCACATGCCCACGCCGGTGGAAACCAGTATCGCCGGCAAAATCCACCCCAGCAGGTAGGCCGGAAAGGCAAAGGGGTCCAGAACGAGCCCGGAGCCGCTGTACAGGCCATAAACCTGGATCATTGCCCACCCCGCCAGCAGCAGGAAGGGCAGCAGAAGCATGGAAGCCATAGCAGCGTACCGGGTCAGCGTCAGCCTGACGGTGGAAACCTGCCTGCTCCAGATCAGCTCCTGCATCCGCGCCCCGCGATCCCGTAGTCCCATGGCCGCTGCCACGAACACGGGAAGCAGGGCGGCCATGGCGCCCATATAGTCGCAGAAAAGCCGCGCATAGGCCCCGGTAATACGATCCTGCTCCACAAAAGCCCGGTATTCCGCCAGAGCCTCCTCATAGGTCCGGTCCACCCGCCCGAAGGTATCCGTCCGGAACGCATCCCCGTAGGAGGAGCCGCCGCCGATAAGCCGGTCCACCCGACGCATCTGCTCACAAAATTCCTCGTAGGCCAGATTCTCCCGAGGTGACAGAGGATTTTCCTCCCCGAACGGCGCTTCCTCCTCCGGGATGGTCATGGTATAGCCGCCGTTTCCGTCCGGCTGCAGGCCGTCTCCCCTGCCGATTTCGATAGCTCCTCCGCCGGTCCCGGAAATTCCCGCATCGGCCAGGGAAAGGATCTCCTCTGCCGGAACGCCGGTCAGTTCGAACAGAAGCTGCGCCATCTCCGCCTGCTTCTCTCCGCTGAGCCGGACATTTTTATAAAACCCCAGGGGATAGGCGGTGTAGCTGTTGTTTGTAAACTCCACATACAGCGAGGAAACCGCCGCGGGCATGACCACCTCCGGGATCTCCCTGGAAACCGTGCCGTAGCTCCCCTCCTGCCCTGGCTGCGGTTCGGTTTTTGGGTTTTTCAGAGGATCCATCAGCTGGCTTAGATAGAAGATCACCGTTACCGCCGCAAAGAGCAGAAAGGTCAGGCTGCACACCGTTTTCCGGCATTCCTTCCAAAACAGCGTCATTCCCGTTCACCTCCCAGACAGAGCAGATAAGCGTCCTCCACGCCGGGCTCACAGGGCTGCGCCCCCGCGGGAGGTTCTCCTTCACAAAGAAACCGCACTTGGCTCCCCTCCCCCTGGGAAACCATGCCGGTCACAGGGTATTTTTCCTTAAAGGCAGTCATTTCCAGCCGGGGGACGAAAGCAGAAAAGACCTTTCCCTCCGCCCGGCGCAGCAGGTCCCCCACCGTCCCATTGTAGACCAGCTCCCCCCGGTCCAGGACTGCGATATCCTCGCAGGCGGCCTCGATGTCCCCGACAATGTGGGTGGACAGCAGCACCACCCGGTCCTCCGCAACCTCGCAGAGGAGATTGCGGAAACGGATGCGCTCTTCCGGATCCAACCCGGCGGTTGGTTCATCCACGATGAGGACCTTTGGCTCATGAAGCAGGGCTTGGGCGATGCCCAGCCGCCGCTTCATCCCCCCGGAGAGGGACTTGATCCGCTTCCCCTTCTGCTCCTCCAGATTGACCCGGCGAAGCAGCTCCGGAATACGGACAGCCCGGGCGGCCGTGCTCATCCCGGAGAGGACTCCCAGATAATCCAGGGCTTCCGTCACCGTCATGGAGGGGTACATAGAAAAATCCTGGGGCAGATAGCCGGTGATGCGCCGGACCTCACTGGCACGGCGGATGTCCACGCCGCAGACGCTGATGGAGCCGTGGCGGGCCTCCAGCAGGGTGGCCAGGGTCCGCATCAGGGTGGTCTTTCCCGCGCCATTTCGTCCGAGAAGGCCGAACATCCCCGGCCGGATGGTCAGGTTGATCCCCTTGAGCGCCTGCCTGCGGCCGTAGAACTGATCCAGGCCGCGGATGATGATTTCATTTGCTGCCATTGCTGATACGCTCCTTTTCAAAAAATCCCGAGAGCGCCAAAACAGGCGGTATCCCTTGGTTTTATCCAAAGGATACCACCTGCTTTTCAACCTTTTATCAACTCTGGCAAAATTTTTTACGGCAGTTCCGTCTGAAACCGCGCCGTCACACAGCCTCCCCCGCTGAGGCTGTTGGCAACCAGCAGCCCACCCCCGTGCTTTTCGCAGAGCACCCGGCAGATGTGGAGCCCTAACCCGAAATGCTCCCGGTCCCCTTCGCCGGATTCCTCGTGGTAAAAGGGGTCGGCCGCCCGGCGGAGACCCTCCGGCGAGAAGCCCGGCCCGTTGTCCGCCACCAGCAGCTCCAGTACCGTCCCCTTCATCCGCAGCAGCGCGGCGACGCGGCCCCCGGCGTATCGGGCAGCGTTGGCGGCCAGGTTCTCAAACACCTGGGAGACGACGGCAGTATCCAGAAAAAGCTGCTCCGGCAGGCCCTCTGTCCGGATGGTGAAGGCGGCCTCCCGGCCCTGGCAGAGAATCTTCCCTGCCTCCTCCAGGGAAACGGCCAAAGCGGCTGTGGAGACCGGCTTCGGCTCTATGGGAAGGTCCTCCAGCCGCTGCATGGCGCTCATGCTCTCGGTGTAGCGCTCCAGCCGCGTCACCTGGGTGGATATAGCCTCCACTGTGCCTGCCACCTTTTCCGGCGAGAGTTTTCCCTCCGGCAGGTATTTTTCCAACAGCTCCGTATAGCCCCGCAGCACGGTCAGCGGGGTACGCAGGTCGTGAGAAAAGGCCGCGTTGAGCCGTTTGCGCTCCTCAGAGGACCTCCACATGGCCCGGTAGTTTTCCTCCAGCGCCGCCCGCATGGTCTCAAAGGAGGAACAGAGGGTTCCCATCTCGTCGGTCCCCAGGAACGCCATTTGGAAATCCAGATCGTTGTCCGCGATCTTCCACGTCGCCATATGGAGCGCCTCCAGAGGTTTTTTCAGCTTCCAGCGGTAAAAGGCGAAGGCCTCCCCGATCACCGCCCCCGCGATGCACAAGGCCACCGTCAGGGTTCCCACGTCCCCGCCGTAGCGGTACCAGAAATCCACGTCAGGCGGCAGCATGGTCCCCTCCAGGACCCAGGTGGACAGTCCCGGAGAGAACTCGACCTCCGTCAAAAACGGTTCGATGATCGCCTGACGCAGATCCGAAATCAGGTCGCTCAGGCCAAGGATCGCCGCGACAGCGGCAGCTGCCGTTACCACGGTGCTGAGCACCAGTGCCTTCCGAAGGCTCAGGTCCCGGAGCCACTCCCGAAGGGTTTTCCGTTTTTTTACTTTTTCCATTATGCCTGCTCCTCCTGACGGAAGGGCTTCCACTTGTACCCCACGCCCCAGACTGTTTCGATACAGCCCGGAAATCCGGCCTCGGAAAGCCGTGCCCGCAGCCGCCGGATGTGCTCGGCCACCACGGCGCTGTCCCCTTCGCTGTCCCAGCCCCAGACCCGTTCGTAGATCCGCTCTTTGTCGAAGACTTGTCCCGGGTTCATGGAAAGCAGCTCCAGAATGTCGAACTCCTTTTTGGGGATTGGCACCGGCTTTCCGCCGCAGTAGACCGCCCGCTGGCCATAATCAATGGCCAGATTTCCGCCGAAGCGCACCCGGCTGCTGTCCCGCCGCCGCTCCTCCCGCCGAAGATGGGCGGCCACCCGCGCCCCCAACTCGTCCAGGCTGAAGGGCTTGACCACATAATCGTCCCCGCCGGCCTGAAAGCCCCGAATCTTGTCCGCGTCCTCTACCCGGGCGGTGAGGAACAGAATCGGACAGGACACAAAATCCCGGATCCGCTGGCAGACCGCCAGCCCGTCCATTCCCGGCATGTTGATGTCTAACAGGATCAGATCCGGATGCCGCTCCGCCAGCCGGAGGGCCTCGGCGCCGTTTCCGGCCGTGGATACCGTGTAGCCGTTTAGCTCAAAATAATCCCGGAGCAGCCCGGTGATCCCCTTTTCGTCGTCTGCTATCAGAAGATGCGCCATGTGCCGTGCCCGCCTTTCTTTTTCTTAAAAAGTTTCTTTTTCTATCTTAACACAGAATACCGCAGAATTTTCAACTTTTCATCAACAGCCCCGGGGAAAACGACAAAAAATCTCATCCCGGCGTTGTCCCGCCGCAAAAATTGTGCTACAATAAGGACAGCAATCCATCCTGAAGGAGGTCTTCCCATGCTCACCGGAAAAACCGTGCTGCTGGGCGTCTCCGGGGGAATCGCGGCGTACAAGGCCGCCGCCCTTGCCTCGATGCTCAAAAAGCTCCACGCCGACGTCTGCGTCCTGATGACGGAAAACGCCACCCAGTTCATCTCTCCTGTCACTTTTGAGTCTCTCACCGGAAACAAATGTGTCGTCGACACCTTTGACCGCAATTTTCAATTCAATATCCAACACATTTCCCTCGCCAAACGGGCTGACGTAGTGATTGTGGCTCCGGCCACTGCCAACGTCTTGGCCAAATTCGCCCACGGGCTGGCTGACGACATGCTGACGACTACGGTGCTGGCCTGTACCTGCCCAAAAATTGTCGCACCGGCCATGAACACCCACATGTTCGAGAACCCCATCACCCAGGATAACCTCGGCATCCTGCGGAAGTACGGCTTCACCGTGGTGGAGCCCGCCTGCGGACGCCTGGCCTGCGGCGACACCGGGGCCGGGAAGATGCCGGAGCCGGAAGAACTCTGCGACTACGTTCTCCAGGAGATCCAGTGCGAAAAGGATCTGGCCGGGAAGCGGATCCTGGTCACCGCCGGCCCCACTCGGGAGGCCCTGGACCCAGTGCGCTACCTGACCAACCATTCCTCCGGAAAAATGGGCTACGCCATCGCTCGGGCGGCGGCCCGGAGGGGAGCGGCAGTCACCCTGGTCACCGGCCCAACGGAGCTTCCTCCGCCCCGGTTCTGTGAAGTGGTTCCGGTGGTCTCCGCCGCAGAGATGTTCGAAGCCGTCACCTCCCGCTCCGGGGAGATGGACATCCTCATCAAGGCCGCAGCCGTGGCCGACTACACCCCGGCAGAGGTGTCCGAGGACAAAATCAAAAAGGGGGACGGCGAGCTGTCCATCCCTCTCAGCCGGACCCGGGACATTCTGGGCTGGCTGGGCGAGCACCGGCATCCGGGACAGTTTCTCTGCGGTTTTTCCATGGAAACCCGGGACATGCTGGAAAATTCCAGGAAAAAGCTCCAGAAGAAGCACCTGGACATGATCGCCGCCAACAACGTCAAGGTTCCCGGAGCGGGCTTCGCGGGAGACACCAATGTGCTTACATTGATCACCCCGGATTCGGAGGAGGAGCTGCCCCTGCTCTCCAAGGACGCGGCCGCCCACCGGCTCCTCGACGCGATCCGGGACCGTCTGGCACAAAAATAGCGCCGGAAAGGATGGAGCGCATGGGATTCTGGATTTTTATGCTGGTCATGGATTTGCTTATCCCTCTTTCTATGATCGGGGTCGGCGCGGCCTTCCGCCGGGCAGCGCCCCGGGAAATCAATCCCATCTTCGGCTACCGCACCGCCCTCTCCATGAAAAACCGGGAGACTTGGGAATTCGCCCACCGCCACTGCGGGAAGGTTTGGATAACAACGGGGTGGGTCCTGCTCCCCCTAACCATCACCGCCATACTCCTTCTGCTGGGAAAAGCAGCGGACGCCGTGGGGCTTTGGGGCGGCGTTGTCTGCGGAGTACAGACGGCCGTGCTCATCGTCTCGATTTTCCCCACGGAAATCGCCCTGCGGAAAAACTTCCACAAAAACGGACTCCGAAAGACTTCGGAGCATTAGGAGGCACGCCTATTCACCAGGATTTTTTTCGAGAAAACCCGGGTTCGGATACCGCAGTTCTCTTCGTCCACGGCATTTTGGAAAGCCCGGATCAGTTCTCCGGCCTGATCCGCGCCTTGGATAAAAAGTTCACCATCCGCAGCCTTCTCCTGCCCGGCCATGGGGGAACCGCTCGTGATTTCGCCCACAGTTCTATGGAGCAGTGGCGCGGAGCGATCCGCGAGGCGGCAGAGGAGCTTCGAAGGAAGCACTCCGCCCTGTATTTGGCCGGGCACTCCATGGGGGCGTTGCTGGTTATGGAAGAAGCCGCTGCCAATCCCCAAGGGATAAAGGGACTCTTTCTCATGGCGGTCCCGCTGTATACGAAGCTCAGCCCCTCCGGTGCCTGGAACGGCCTGAGCGCCACCTTTTGCCGAGTCCGCCCTGCAGACCCCCTGGCCGCTGCCGCCCGGGACGCGTGCAGTATCCGGGACTTCACCCTTTCCGCCTGCGCGGGCTTCATCCCTCGCTATCTGGAGCTTTTCTCAGCGGGCCGCAGATGCCGTCCGCTGGCGGAAAATCTTTCCGTCCCCATGCTGGTTTTTCAGTCGGGGCGGGACGAATTCGTCTGCCGCCGGTCTGCGCTGCCCTTTCGGCGCAATCCAAACGCCTCCGTCCGGGTTCTTGGGGACAGTTGCCATTACTTTTATCCGTCCCGGGATCAGGAGGAGCTGACTCGGGCTCTGCTCCGGTTCACCGGCGAACAGCCGCCAAATAATCATACAGGAGAATCCACGACATCATGAATGACACCGCCAAACATTTTCTGCCGAAATTTGCTCTTTTCATTGCGGCCCTGATCTGGGGCAGTTCCTTTTTCATCGTCAAGAACGCCGTCGACGTCTTCCCACCCAACATTCTGCTGGGCATCCGCTTCACAGTCGGATGCCTGCTGCTGGCTCTGATCTTCTGGAAAAAGCTCAAAGTCCTCAACTTTTCATATCTCTGGCAGGGCAGCATCCTGGGCGTCCTGCTCTTCACCGCCTACTGCACCCAGACCATCGGCATCACCGATACCACCCCGGGGAAAAACGCCTTTCTCACCGCCGCCTACTGTGTACTGGTGCCCTTCCTGTTCTGGATCACCGAAAAACGCCGGCCGGATCTTTACAATTTCGCTGCGGCGTTTCTCTGCCTGGCCGGAATCGGCTTGGTCTCTCTGGACGGAAACTTTTCCATCCGTTTCGGCGACGCCCTGACCCTAGTGGGTGCCTTTTTCTACGCCGCCCACATCATCGCCGTGGCCCGGTTCAGCCGGGGGAAGGACCCCGTACTGCTGACCGTCGTCCAGTTCGGCGCGGCGGCAGTCTGTTCATGGGTCCTGGGGCTGGCCACGGAGCCGTTTCCCACCGTCGTGACACTGAATGCTGTGCTGGGCGTGGCCTATCTGGCGGTATTCGCCACCACTGCCGCCTTGCTGCTGCAAAATGTCGGGCAGAAGTACGCCGACCCCTCCTCTGCGGCGATTCTGCTGAGCCTTGAATCGGTTTTCGGCGTCGCCTTTTCCATGGTTTTTTATCACGAAAAGCTGACCCTGCGCCTGGGCGCGGGATTCCTACTGATTTTCGCGGCGGTCATTCTTTCGGAGACCAAGCTGTCCTTCCTGCGAAAAAAACGCCCTGCATCCGCCTCGGCCGGAGAGGACACAGAGGAACATGCGTAGGAAGAATCTGGAACGATTCCTAAAAACTGCAACGATTCAATAAAAGGAGGTCCAATTTATGGCGCAGACGCATTATATTGAAGACGGCGGCCAGCTCCAAAAGCTGGCCGCTGAGGAGGGGAAAAAGAGTGTTCTTCTCCTCGGAGATTCCATCCGCCTGGGATACTGCGAAACTGTGAAAGCCATCCTCGCGGGTGCCGCCAATGTTTTTTATCCAGAGGAAAACTGCCGCAGCACCCAGTACACCATCATGTCACTCCTGACCTGGAGCAGCCTGTGTGACCGGGAGGCCGTGGATCTGGTCCACTTCAACTGCGGCCACTGGGACGTGGCCCACTGGAACGGTGAACCGGTTTCTCTGACCCCGGCGGAGGTGTATGCAGAGAACGTCCGCCGCATCGTCTGGCAACTGCGGAAACTGTTCCCCAACGCCCGGATTGTCTTTGCCACCACTACCCCCATGAATCCCAACGGGAAGGTAGGGGTCAATCCCCGCTTCACGGCGGAGATCCGCGCCTACAACGAAGCCGCTCTGGAGGCGCTTCGGGGCCTGGACGTGGAGGTGGACGATCTCTTCGCCGCTGCGGAGGGCTGGGACGAAACCTGGTACGCCGACTACTGCCACCCCACGGAGGCCGGTTTTACAGAGCTGGGCAAGACCGTGGCCGCATTTCTCCGGGAGAGGCTGTAATTTCTCAAATTTCAAAAAAGATCCGGACAAAGGAGGCGTCTTTATGAACCGAAAATTCTGGCTGTGTATCTGCATTTTCCTGCTAGCTGCCATGGCCCTCCCCCTGACGGTTTTTGCCGATATGGGGCCGAAGCCCATGGTGACCGTCCGGGTTCAGAACCCGCCGAAGGGGACCTACTACCTCGATCTACTGGTGGAAGGCGGCGACAGGGACTTTTCCCTGTCGGAAGAAGAGCGGGCTTCCCTGGATCCTGAAATGCTGGCGGTTCTGGAGGCTTTTTCCGGTCCGGACGGCCATCCCGGCTTGGCCGGGGGCACCGGCATCCCCCTTTTCGGAAAACTGACCGGAGAACCCGAAGGGGACGCCATGATCCATGTTTTCAGCTATTACGCAGTGCCGAAAGAATTTCGGTTCATTGTTGTGACAGAGGACTTAACAGTCACCATATCCGACTGGGTCCGCCGGGACGCGCTGCAGGTCCACGTCACCTGGGACTTCGCCGCTAACCAGATCTCCCAGCCCACCGCCTTCTGGGCCTATCTGGTCCAGCTTCTGGGAACGCTGCTTCCCACCCTGCTCATTGAAGGTGTGCTCCTGCTGCTGTTCCGCTTCCCGCTGAAGGAAAATTGGCTGGTCTTTCTGCTGATCAATCTGGCGACTCAGGTGGGGCTTTTCCTCTTCTTGGGGCTCCAGACCGTACAAGGCGGTTATCTGTCCTACTATTTTCTCCTATTCCCGGCCGAACTGGTCGTTCTGGCTGTGGAGCTCTGCGCTTACCTTGCTCTGCTGAAAGGCCGCGGAAAAGGCTGGAAGGCCGCCTATGCGGTCACGGCCAACGCGGCCAGCTGCGCGGCGGGATTCTTCCTGGCGGAGCCGCTGTTCCGCCTGGCCATGAAGCTGGTTTAGGGAGAGGCGCGTTATGGATTACACGCTGATCCGTTCCCGCCGCAAGACTCTGAGCCTTTCCATAACCAAAGACGGCGCATTGGAGGTCCGGGCTCCTCTCCGACTTTCCCGCGTTGCCATCGACGCCTTTCTCGCCCAGAAATCCGGCTGGATTCGGGAGAAAACCGCCCTGCGGCAAGAGCTGCTGCGGGAAAAATCCCAATTCCGGCTGGAGGACGGCGCGTTTCTCCCCCTTTTGGGCCGGGAATACGCCATCCGTTCCGGAGGTGGGCCGTCTCTGGAGGGAGACGGCCTGCTCCTCCCGGGCCGGGACTTCCGCCGGGAGGTTGAGACCTTCTACCGGGAAGAAGCCCGGCGCATCCTGCCAGAAAAGGCAGCCCTTTGGGGGAGCCGCATGGGCCTTTCCCCGGAAAAGATCTCTGTCACTGGGGCCAGAACCCGCTGGGGATCCTGCTCGGCCAAGGGGCGGCTGAACTTTTCCTGGCGGCTGCTCCGCGCGCCGGAGGAAGCCGTGGACTACGTCGTGGTCCACGAGCTGGCCCATCTGCGGCAAATGGACCACTCCCGGAAATTCTGGGACATTGTCGCCCGGGTCCTCCCCGACTGGAAGCGCCGCCGCGCCCTGCTGATCCCCGTCCAGCGCCGTCTGGAGGCGGAAGGCTGGAACAGTTGACCCGACCGGAAAGCTGCAATCAAATTCACGCATTCTCTGCTCTTAATCAAAGAAAGGATCCTTACAATGGAAGACACCCCCCGCTCCAATCGCCTGCACATTGCCTTTTTCGGGCGGACCAACAGCGGAAAATCCACCCTCCTGAACACCCTGGCCGGTCAAGCGGTCTCCATCGTTTCTGATGTTTCCGGCACCACCACCGACCCGGTCTACCGGCCCATGGAGCTGCTTCCCATCGGCCCAGTGGTGCTCATCGATACCGCCGGCCTGGACGACCGCTCGGACTTGGGACACCTACGCACCGCCAAGACCCGGGAGGTGGCCCGGAAAACCGACCTAGCCGTCTTGGTGGTCTCCTCCCGCACCACGGATTTTGCCGAGGAAGAGCAGTACCTTTCGCTGCTGCGGGAGCATTCGGTCAAAACTGTCTGCGTGGTCAACTGCATGGACGGCGGAGCGGCTCCCGAGCTGCCTTTTGGTCTCCCAGTCCTCTCCCTGGATGCCCGGGCCTCGGAGGATATGCCCAGTCTCAAAAAATTTCTCATTGACAACGCAGATACGGATTTTGAGATTCCCTCTCTAACTGCCCACTTGGTAAAACCCGGCGCCCTGGTGATGCTGGTGATGCCTCAGGATATCCAGGCCCCCAAGGGGCGGTTAATCCTCCCCCAGGTCCAGGTGACACGGGATCTTCTGGACCGCCGCTGCCGGGTCCTTTCGGTGGTTCCCGACGGAATCCAGCCCATGCTCGCTGCGCTGAAGAAGCTGCCGGACCTGGTCATCACCGATTCCCAGGTGTTCCGGCAGGTCAACGAGATTCTTCCTAAAGAGGTGCCGCTGACCTCCTTTTCGGTGCTGCTCTCGGAGAACAAGGGGGACATCCGCAGCTTTCTGGACGGCGCCAAAGCCATCGACAGCCTTTTCCCCGGCGACCGCGTACTCATCATGGAATCCTGCACCCATCATCCTCTGGCCGGCGACATTGCCCGTCAAAAGCTCCCCGCCTGGCTGGAGCAGTACGTGGGCGGTAAGCTGCAGATCGACGTGTTTTCCGGTCCGGGCTTCCCGGCGGACATCCGGGACTACCGGCTGATTCTTCACTGCGGCGGCTGTATGCTCAACCGGAAGAACCTCCTCTCCAAGATCAGCGAAGCACAAAAGCATGGCGTTCCCATCACCAACTTCGGCATTGCCATCGCCCACATCAACCGGATGTTGGACCGCATCTGCTGGTGAGGGCTCTTCTGCCGGCCCGCGGAGAATGTACTGCATCACGCTGGCCGGTATTTTCTCGCCTGTAGGCAGGGTCAGTTGAAAACGTTCTTTTTTCTCTGGTTTTTTTTGTATTTTTCCCATATGGCCCCTCTTTTGCTGCAAGTCGGACCAGTGGCTTTTTCGCGGCATAGGATAGGATACTCTAGAAGAAAGAGGTGTTCTTCCTATGGAAAGACCTGTGGAAAAGCCCGATCTGCCCTGCGTCTGCCTGGACAGCTTGCCGCTTGCTATGGCCTATGTGCCGATGCAGCGGTGGGGCGAACTCTACACACCCTCCGTTGCCCTGGACCGGGGGACGATATTTCCGCCCCTGGACCTTCCTTTTATCGGAGAGGAGGCTGTAAAAAGTGGAAAATAGCGACAAGACCCGCCTTATGCGGGAAATTCAGCTTTGCACCTTTATGCTGGTCGAAGCCAACCTTTATCTGGACACTCATCCCAGCGATCAGGAGGCCCTGCAGTTCTATGAGAAGAACAGCAAGCGCCTTCACGATTTGAAGATGGAGTATGAGGAAAAGTTTGGCCGGATTGTGGTGGGAGAAGATGGCCAAATGCGCTGGGCATGGGTCGACGATCCCTGGCCGTGGCAGATGGGGGTGTGAAGTATGTGGCAGTATGAAAAGAAGTTATTGCGCCCAGTGAAGATCAAACGCCCGGATCCCTCGGCTGCTAAGGTTATCATGAGCCAGCTTGGCGGGCCTCATGGAGAAATGGGAGCTGCGACGCGCTATTTAAACCAGCGTTATGCCATGCCCTATGGCGAGGTGACCGGGATTCTGACAGATGTGGGTACGGAAGAACTAGCCCACGTTGAAATGATCTCCGCTATTCTCTACCAGCTGACCCGAAATCTCAGCATAAACGAAATCAAGAAATCCGGCTTCGATACCTACTTTGTTGACCACACGACCGGTATCTATCCGCAGGCTGCGTCCGGCTATCCTTTCAATGTTGCGGAACTGGCCTCTACCGGCGACGTCTTTGCCGACCTCCATGAAGATCTGGCCGCTGAACAGAAAGCCCGGATGAGCTACGATAACATTCTCCGCCTGGTCGACGATCCCGACGTCCGGGACGCCATCAAGTTTCTGCGGGAACGGGAAATCGTCCACTATCAGCGCTTTGGCGAAGCGACCCGCATCGTACAGGATAAGCTGGACTCCAAAAACTTTTACGCCTTCAATCCTGCCTTTGACAAATAGAACCGTCGTTTTCAACGGAATGTCCCTCAGAAAGTTGTGGGACATTCCGTTTTTTTCCGGCCTGCTGGAAATCTGCGCCACCGCATGCTATAATAGCTTCAAAGCCTTTTTCTAGCAGAAATGCAGAGCCCGCGCAGACGCGTTCTTTGCGGGTTTGCATCCATACGACAACAAAGGAACCCTCCTCACTCAGATTTTAAAAAGGTGGCGCAGTCAGTTTGGTCAAGGAAAAAGAATTTTACAAGTCGCTGTTCATTGTGGCCCTTCCCGCCGCGTTCCAGGCCCTTATCTCCATGAGCGTCAACATGCTTGACAACCTTATGGTCGGCTCTCTAGGGGATATTCCTCTGGCGGCGGTGGCCCAGGCCAACCAGGCCACGACCCTTTTCACCTTCATTGTCAACGGCGTCGGCGGCGGAGCCGCCGTCCTCATCTCCCAGTACTGGGGGAAAAAGGACTTTGAGAAGATCCGCCGGACCTTCGGCGTGGTGCTGCGGTTCGCAGCGCTTCTTTCCCTGCTGGTCTGCGCGCTGATCTTTCTCTTCCCGGAGCCGACAATGCGGATCTTCACCAACGACGCCAGCCTCATCAAGGAAGGGGCCAAATATGTCCGGATCATCTGCCTGTCCTATCCCCTCTTCGCCCTGGCCAACACCATGGTCGTCATGCTCCGCTGGGTGGAAATCGTCAAAATTGGACTGATGATCTCCTGTGTTTCGTTGGTCTGCAACTTCGTCTTTAACTGGATTTTTATCTTCGGCAAGCTGGGCGTCCCTGCCATGGGGATCCGGGGGGCGGCCATCGCCACGGTCATCGCGCGCTTCTGCGAATTTCTCATCGCCGGATTTTACCTTCTTCGCCGGGAAACGAAGGTCCGATTCCGGATTCGGGATTTCTTCACCCACGATCGAGAAATGACCGCTGATTTCGTCCGCCATTCGGTGCCCATCATCATCGGCGACGCCCAGTGGGGCCTGGTCGGCTCGGTGAAGGCCATGCTCATCGGTCGGATGGGTGTCACCATGGTTTCGGCCAATTCCATCGCCGACGTCTTCCTCTCATTGGCCATGATTTTCACCAACGGTCTCTCTAACGGTGCCTGTGTTGTCGTAGGCAAGAGCGTCGGAGCCGGGGACTACAAACGCACCCGGCAGTATTCCAACACCATCCAGATCCTTTTCGCCTGCCTGGGCGTCCTGGTATCCGGAACCGTTCTCTCAATCCGGACGCTGGCTCCCTCTTTTTATAATGTCTCCCAGGAGACCCGGAGCCTGGCCACCGTCATGCTGACCATCGGCGCAATCACCCACCTGGGCACCTGCTATCACGCGGCCTGCTTTACCGGTATCAACCGCGGCGCGGGAGACGGCAAGTTCGTCATGAAAGTGGATATCATCTGCGGCTGGCTTGTGGTCCTTCCCCTGACCTTCCTCTCGGCCTTTGTCTGGCACTGGCCCCTCTGGGCGGTCTACCTCTGCACCCGGATCGACCAATGCTTCAAGTGGATCATCGCTTTCATCCGTCTCCGCGGGAACAAGTGGATTAAAAACGTCACCCGTACATAAAGAAAACCGGCAGCGGTCCAAAAGGTGTTTTCCCTCCGCTGCCGGTTACTATTTTCTCAAGATTTCGCAACAGAACCGTTACATTCCTGCACTATTTGATAAAAGCCTTTTGTCTTTGAAAGGAGCGTTTTCATGAAATCGATCCGCAGCGTCCTCGCCGGTATCACCGGTCTGTTCGCTATGTTTTTTCTCACCTCCTGCGGCTCAGCCGGGGAGAGCGCCCCGGAACCGGTAACAGAGTCCTTCACTGTCCTCTTGGTGATAGATAAAGAAAGCCGGAGTCTTCTCATCGGCGGCGAGGCGAACGGCTCTGGTGAAGCGACTACTGTCTCCGCCCAGAATCTGGCCATTACCGGCCCAGATGGAGCCGCCTTCGACTTTGCGGACCTCCGCCCAGGCCACATTATTGATCTGACCTGGGACGGCATGGTAGCTGAGTCATATCCCGCCCAGATTCATAATGTCCAGGCCCTGGCCGTCACCGGAGAGCAGCCCTCCCAATGGGTCAATCCCATTGACGGCGATCCCTTCTTCGACAGCTGGCGGGATGCTGCGTCCGGGAATTCCCCCTACAGCGGCATGCCTTCCCTTCAGGTGGAATACCAGACGGGAACCGGATCCAGCTCCGTGGCGAGCTGCCTTTTCACCGCCCGAGGGACATCCACCTGGTATGAAGACGGTCAGGGCATCTGTGCGGACTCCCCGCACCCGCTGGAATGGGAAGAGGACCGGGTCCCCGTTGTCCGCCGAAGTGCCGCACTGAACGTCTCCCTTCGTTTCAGCAAAGAACCGTCCTCCTTTATCGTCCGGCGCTGGGACTGGGACCAGCGAGGCGATACTGCGGCCTATGAGGACGGCCAAGAGCAGGCGCTCTCCGGCTCCCTTCTCTCCATCCCGGCCAAAGGCGAATTCCTTTATGAAATATCCGCCCAATGGGACGAGGGGACCGTTACTTACATTTTTGCAGCGCGATAAACAAACGGGCAGATGCCTAGCGTCTGTTGAAATGGTAAAAAGGATGGCCCCACGTTGATGGCAATCCCCGCTGCCTGCAAAACCATATCAAAAATTGAAGCTCTTTCGGTGCCTGAGCTTCACCTTGCTGGAAAGATCGTCCATCCGGATCTGCTTGACGATTTTCAGCCGGCCGTCAAAGAAGATCTGGGCCTGCTCATGATACAGCGTAATGTCAAAGCCCTCTGCAAATTTTTATGCGGCTTTGGCAAAATCAGACGGTCAATCCGCAAACCAAGATCTTTTTTTCAGCCGCCAAATGGCTTATAATGAAAAAAACAGCGGAATCCATTCATCTGCCTGATGCGAGGAGAAAGGAAAGATTATGACCCACACAGAGCTTTTCAGCAATGCCTGCTGGGTGGCCCCCAGCATACCCTGTTCCCAGCCTTATCTACGCAGCGTCTTTACCGCATCCGGCGGAGAAAAGGCCAGCATCACCATCTCCGGACTAGGATTTTTTGAACTGTACTGCAACGGCAAACGGGTCAGCCCCGACCTGCTGACTCCAGCCTGGACCGACTACGAATCCCATCTGTTTGCCCATTGCATGAGCGGCAATCCCGTACAGGAGACCCGTGGCCACCGGGTTCTGGCCATGCGATACCAGCTCACCGGGCTTCTTCGTCCCGGAAAAAATGTCTTGGGGATCCGCCTCGGCTCCGGTTGGTATGAATTTTTCGGCTATGGCTCTGTCAAGGCCTGCTTCCGGCTGACGCTGGCCGGAGAGGACTGCGACGCCGTGGTCTCCTCCGGAGCGGATATGCGCTGGGCCCCCTCCCCCATTGTTAAAAGCCAGATGCTCAAGGGCGAGATCCACGATTATTTCCTGGAGATTCCCGGCTGGGCGGATCCAGATTTCGACGACAGCACCTGGGCCACGGTACAGGAAGTCCCCGCCCCGGAAAGCGACTTCCACATCCAGGAATGCCCCGCCGATCGGGTCATCCGCTCCATCGAACCCAAGCTCCTCCGGGAGGAAAACGGTCTGCGGCTCTACGACGCCGGTGAAAACATCGCGGGTTACGCCGTTCTTTCCTGCCCGGAGGGCTCCTCCGGTGAAACCGTCGTCCGCTACGCCGAGGAACTGGGTGAAGACGGCTGGCTGGATTTCACCACCTATAACTACAACCAGGAGGAACGTATCCATGAAGACCGTTTTCTTCTGGACGGAAAGGCCCGGGAGCTGTACCCCCGGTTCCTGTGGCACGGCTTCCGCTACTTTACCGTTTCCGGCGATATTGCTGCGGTCCGCGTCGCTGTCACCAACGCAAATGTGCCCGTCACTTCCTCCTTCACCTCCAGCAATCCCGACTTAAACTGGCTCTATGACGCCTATATCCGTACCCAGCTGGCCAACATGCATGCGGGTATTCCCTCGGACTGCCCGCACCGCGAGGGCCAGGGCTACACCGGCGACGGCCAGCTGACCTGTGAAACCGTCATGACCACCCTGGATGCCCGGAAATTCTACGAAAAGTGGATGGCCGACATCTCCGACTGCCAGTGCCGGGAGACCGGCCACATCCAGTACGTGGCTCCCTATACTCCCTGCGGCGGCGGGCCCGGCGGCTGGGGCTGCGCCATCATCGTGGTCCCCTACACCTTTTACCGCCAATACGGCGACGTTTCCGTCCTGGAGCAATACTACCCCCAGATGCGCCGCTATCTGGACTATCTGGAGTCCCACAGCGACGACGACCTGGTCACCCGGGAGGACCCGCCTGAGGCCTGGTGCCTGGGAGACTGGTGTACACCAGATGAAATCGCCATTCCAGAGCCTTTTGTCAACACCTACTTTTACATCAAGTCCCTGCTCCGGATGAAGGAGATCGCCCGTATCCTGGGCCGCCTGGAGGACATCCCCACCTACCAGGCTATTGAGGAGCGGAAGCGCGCCGCCCTTCTCCGGACCTACTACGATCCGTCCACTGGTTCCTTCGCCGGCGGCATCCAGGGCGCTGACGCTTTTGCTGCTGACATTGGCCTGGGCGATGTGCGCACTTTCCAAAGCCTCCTGACCAAATACCGGACCCTTGGCATGTACGACACCGGCATCTTCGGCACCGATATCCTCACCCGCATCCTCTTTGAACGGGGCGAGGGCCAACTGGCCTATGACCTCCTAGCCTCCCGGAAAGAGACCTCCTTCCACACCATCCGGACGAAAGGCGCCACCACCCTCTGGGAATATTGGACCGGCTACGCCTCCCACAGCCATCCCATGTTCGGCGCGGTGGTGCGTTACCTCTTCCAGTACCTCCTCGGAATTCGCCAGACAGAGGAAAGCGCCGGCTTCACCCGAATCATCATTGCTCCAGTCCTCCCTGACGGCCTGGACAGCGCCAGCGGCAGCATGACCGCTCCTCAAGGAAAGATCACGGTTTCCTGGTCCAAAACCCCCGGCGGTACCGCCTTTACTGTGGAACTCCCCGCCAATATCGATGCAGAATTCCGCTGCGGCGCTCTATGCCGGAAATTAAAGCCCGGCAAAACCGAGCTATTTCTTCAATAGGCCAGAAAAAAGCTTTGCTCATTTTTTCCAAAAAATTGCAGTGAGCGAAATCCTTGCCGCGCAAAAGATCCGGAAGGGGAGGTTTAACAGTCCACCGGACTGTTAAACTGCGGAGACCCCCTTGATAAGGTTCTGTGCTCTGCGGAGCACGGTCAAAGGCTCTGTCTTTGGAATCCGTCATTTTTTGAAAAAATCGCGTAGAACTTCCTTTCTGACAACGAAAAGGCCGGGGATTTTCCCCGGCCTTTCTTTTATTATATCCGCTCAGCGCTTGCAGAACTCTGCAAACGCCCGATAGGTGGAATATACGTCAATCTTGGACGTCAGCTCGTAGGGCGCATGCATGGAGAGCACCGGGACGCCTACGTCAATGGTGTCCACGTCCAGCTCTGCGATGTACGCCGCCACGGTGCCGCCGCCGCCCTGGTCCACCTTGCCCAGCTCCGAGGTCTGCCACAGGACCTTTCCTTCGTCCAGGATCTTCCGGATCCAGCCCATGAACTCCGCCGACGCATCGGAGGAGCCGCCCTTGCCCCGGGAGCCGGTGTACTTGCAGATGGATACGCCGTAGTTGATAAAAGCGTTGTTCTTCCGCTCGTACACGTCCGGGAAGGTGGGGTCAAAGGCCGCGCTGACGTCGGCAGACAAGCACCTGGAATTCCCCAGCACCGTCCGCCCCGGGATGCCGTGGGCTGCCGCCAGATCCTCGATGAAGTGCCGCAGGAAGGCGCACTTCATGCCTGTGCTTCCGCAAGAACCGATCTCCTCTTTGTCCGCAAAGATACACATCACCGTGGTCTCCGGCACGCCGCAGCCAAAAACCGCCTCCATCTCCGTGTAGGCGCAGACCCGGTCGTCCTGGCCGTATCCGCCCACCATGCTCCGATCAAAGCCAACGTCCCCTGCCTTGAAGGCGGGCACCACTTCCAGTTCCGCAGAGAGGAAATCCGCCTCGGTCACGCCGTACTTCTCAAACAGGATCTGCAGAAGATTGAGCTTGACTCTCTCACTTGCCTCATCGTCCCGGAAAGGCCGGGAACCAACCACCAGGTTCAGCTCCTCCCCCCGGATCAGTTCCGCCGCCGGGCGCTTCATCTGGTCCGCCGCCAGGTGGGGAAGCAGGTCGGTGACGCAGAACACCGGATCCCCCTCGTCCTCGCCCACGCGAACCGTCACGATGGACCCATCGTTTTTCACCAGCACGCCGTGGAGAGCCAAGGGCGTGGCCACCCACTGGTATTTCTTGATGCCCCCGTAATAATGCGTCTTAAAGAGCGCCATCTCCCCGTCCTCATAAACCGGCACCTGCTTCAGATCCAGCCGGGGGGAGTCGGTGTGGGCCGCCAGGATGTGAACGCCCTCACACAGGCACTTTTTGCCCACCACTGCCAAAATCAGCGCCTTGCCCCGGTTGTTCAGGTAGACTTTGTCCCCGGCCTTGTAGGCGGTTTTGGGATCAAAGGGAACGAAGCCCTGGGCCTCGGCCCGGGCGACGGCGTAGTCCACCGCCTCCCGCTCGGTCTTGCTGCAGTTGAGAAAATTTTTATACTCCTGGCAGAATTCGTCCGCTTTCCGGATCTCCTCCTCGCTGAGGACCAGCCCGCCGTTCTTCTTCTGCAGGAACAGCTTCTCTTTCCATTCTTTCGCGTTCATTCAACTTGCTCCTTTGTTTCCGCCCTAAGACGGTAGATTTTCTGATAGATTTCCTTTGTGGACAGCACCCGGTTCACATAGGTATCCGTAGCCTCACCGGGAATGGTGTGGAGAGTTTCGCCGTCATCGCTGAGAGATTCGTCCGCCAGCCACCGCTTGACCTGCCCCCACCCGGCATGGTATGCCGCCAGGGCATTCCGTTCGCTGCCGAATTCCGCCAGAAACCGGCTGAGCAGATAGGTTCCGTACCGGATGGCGTTTTCCGGCTCAAAAAGGCCGTCGTAAACATCCCCCGCGGCTTCCTCTCCCATGCCGTTTTTAGCCCAGTCAAAGGTCTCCTCGGTGATCTGCATCAGTCCGATGGCTCCGACAGAGGAGACCGCCTCCGGCCGGAAGCTGCTCTCGCACCGGATCACCGCGTACACCAAAGCTGGATCCACCCCGTATTCCTCCGCATACCGGCTCACCGCCTCCTGGTATTTGACCGGATACTGCCACCGCACCGCCAGCTGATACCCGCCCCAGATGACCAGCATAAACAGGAGGAAGCCTCCTCCCGCCAACAGGATGGACTGCCATTGGGAATCCTTTTTCTCCATTCGCTTGACCAACTGCTCTCCCTGGGCAAACAGCTGCTCCCGGGTCCCGTTGTTGTGCAGAACGTAGTCGCATCGCCGCCGGTAAAAAGAATCCGGATTCTGGGCGGAGATCCGTGTATCCGCCGCTTCAGCGCTGAGGCCATCCCGCTCCATGATCCGCTCTTTCCGCAGCTTCTGGTCCGCCAGCACGGCGATGGTTTTGCCGCAGAGCTTGTCGGCTCCGCTTTCAAAAAGCGTCGGTGCGTCCAGCAGGATATACCGCCTCCCTGCCGCCGCCAGCTCCTGGATCCGGTCCCGAATACGTTCCGTGATCATCGGGTAGAGCACCGCATCCAGCCTCCGCAGCTCCTCGGGGTCGGAAAACACCTTTTCCCCCAGCGCTTTCCGGTCCAGGCTGCCATCGGCCCTGACGATTCCCAGACCGAACAGCCCTGCCAGCTTTTGGACCACTTCTGGATCCGCCGTCACTTCCCGAGCCACCAGGTCGGCGTTGATGACCGCATACCCGTGCTTGGCAAAGGCGTCAGATACCGTGGTTTTCCCCGCTCCGGTCTGACCGGTCAGCCCCACGACCATGGGTTTTCGTTCAGCCATCGTGTTCCTCCTTCTTAAGCGGCAGTTCCATGATCCGGCTTTTCGTAGTCATGCCCATTTTCTCATAAAACCCCATGGCGTTCCCGTTAAAGCTCCACACCATCAGTTCCATGGCGTCCGCCCCCCGGTTCGCCGCCCGTTCCTGTGCGTCCTGAAAAAGGGCCTTGCCAACGCCCTTCCCCCGAAATTTCTCCCGAACGGCCAGATCGTCCATCCAGGCGAGGAGCCACGGCTGCAAGATCGCGCTCTGGGACTGCCGGTAACCGGTGACCGCCATTCCAATGACTTTCTCCCCGGATTGCGCCACCCGGAAGTCCCACGCCGGGTCCTCCAGCAGCTTCGCAAAATGCGCCCGGAATCCCTCCCGGTCAAAATCCCGGTAAATATCCGGCCGGTTCTGCTGGTGAAGCCCGTGGACCTCCTCCATCAGCTGACAGACGCTTTCAAAATCCGCTGTCTGCACGCTGCGCACCGTCACTTCCATAGCATCCTCCTCACAGGGTTACCACCGTAAATCCGGCCGCCCGCAGCAGGCGGTTGTACACCGCTAGCCCGACTCCGTCCTTCTCCGGCATGGGGACGTAAACCGTCCGGGCTCCCTTTTCGTCGCATTCCCGCAGCCGGTCAAAGAGCACCCGTGCCTGAGAGAGCCCATCACCCCGCCGCCCAAAGGGCAGGCTCGGAACGTCCAGCGCTCCCTCCTCCCCTTCAAAGGCCATAGCCCAGACCCCCGGGCCCTGATGGCTGCGGACATATTCCGCAAAATCCTCCGCACCGCCGTCCACGATGATCACGTCAGCTCTTGGGGAGTAGTGCTTGTATTTCATTCCCGGTGACAGGGCCTTCTCCCCCTCCGCCAGCCGGTGGAGCACGCCGCCGTCCACCTCCACCCGGCAGTACCGGGAAAGCATTTCCACCGTGATCCCACCGGGCCGGAACAGCCGCACGGAGTCCTCTCCCACGGCGATTACCGTGGATTCCACCCCCACCGCGCATTCCCCGCCGTCCAAAATCAGCGGGATCCGCCCGTTCATATCCTGAAACACGTGCTCTGCCCGGGTTGGGCTGGGCAGCCCGGAAAGATTGGCGCTGGGCGCGGCCAGCGCCAGCCCGCTCTCCCGGATGACCCGCTCCGCCACCGGATGGGAGGGCATCCGCACCGCCACCGTATCCATTCCCCCGGTGGTGGCGTCCGGCACCCGGTCCGCTTTGGGGAAAATCATGGTCAGCGGCCCCGGCCAGAAGGCCTCTGCCAGGGCGTACGCCAGCTTTGGCCGCGCCCGGGTCAGCGGCTCCAGCATCTCCAGCCCGGCGATATGGACGATCAGCGGATTATCCGATGGCCGCCCCTTCGCCGCGTAAATTTTCGCCGCCGCCTCCGGATTCAGCGCGTCTGCCGCCAGCCCGTAGACCGTTTCCGTGGGGATCCCCACCAGCTCCCCCGCCTTCAGCAGGGAAACAGCCAGCGCGATCCCCTCTCCGTCCGCTTTCCGTAATTTGGTCTGAAATCCGGCTTCCAATTCTTTCTTCATCTCATTCCTCACCCTGGGCGGCCAGCAGCTCCGCCTGCCGCGCCGTGATCAGCGCGTCGATCATCTCATCCAGATCCCCGTTGAGGAAAGCCTCCAGATGATACAGCGACAGCCCGATCCGATGGTCGGTAACTCGCCCCTGAGGATAGTTGTACGTCCGGATGCGCTCGGAACGGTCACCGGTGCCGACCTGGCTTTTCCGCTCCGCCGCGATGGCGGCGTTCTGCTCCTGGACCTTAGCGTCGTAGAGCCGGGAGCGAAGTACCTTCATAGCTTTTTCCTTGTTCTTCATCTGGCTCCGCTCGTCCTGACACTCCACCACCACCCCGGTGGGCAGATGGGTAATTCGGATAGCGGATTCCGTCTTGTTGATGTGCTGTCCCCCCGCGCCGCTGGAGCGGAAGGTGTCGATCTGCAGGTCTGTGGGGTTGATCTCAAACTCCACCTCTTCCGCCTCAGGCAGCACCGCCACCGTCACAGTGGAGGTGTGGATGCGGCCCTGGGTCTCGGTCTCCGGCACCCGCTGGACCCGGTGGACGCCGCTTTCGTATTTCAGGCGGGAGTAGGCTCCGTCCCCGCTGATGGAAACAGAGATTTCCTTGTATCCTCCAAGTTCTGTGGGATTGGCATAGACCACCTCTGCCTTCCAGCCCCGGGCTTCGGCATACATGCTGTACATCCGGTAGAGGGAGTTGACAAACAGCGCTGCCTCCTCGCCACCCGCGCCGCCGCGGATCTCCAAAATGACGTCCTTGTCGTCGTTGGGGTCCCGGGGCAGCAGCAGGATCTTGATCTCCTCAGACAGCCGCTCCATGGCCGCCTTGGAGGCGGTATACTCCTCCTCCAGCATCTCCTTGAAATCGTGGTCCAGCCCGCCGCCGTCCAGCAGGGACTTGGCCTCCTCAAAGTCCTCGCTGACTTTTTTGTAGGCCCGGAACTTCTCCACAATGGGAGTCAGGTTCTTGTATTCCTTCATCAGGTCCCGATAGGCGTTCTGGTCCGCAACGATATTGGGGTCCATGAGCCTCCGGTTGATTTCCTCGTAACGTTCTTCAATTAACTGCAGTTTCTCAAACATCGTTCTGGTCCTTTCCTTCTGGTTTTGTATGCTTCCAGAAGGCGGCGCTAATCCTCGCCCTTGGATTCCACCCGCTTAACGCTTTTTTCCGCCTTGGAACGGGGGACCATCATCTCCCGTCCGCATTTCGCGCAGCGCAGCTTGAAATCTGCACCGATCCGCAGCACCAGGAACCGGTTCTCCCCGCAGGGATGATTTTTTTTCATCACCAGCACATCTCCCACTGCGATATCCACGGCCGTCCCTCCTCTCCTGCTCTTTTTCCCTTTACTTCCGAACGGCCAGACAGACGTTATCTGCTCCAGAAGCAGTCATGGGCCTATCCGGACTGGCCAGATTGTAAAGCCGGAAATATTGCTCTGTCATTTCCTGAGGTCCCAAATGCTCGTAAATCCGGAAGCCCCGGTCTGACAGCAGACGCTCCATTTCCTGATAAGAATATTTCGCCCGCATCGGTTCTCCGGCGCCTTCCGCCAGCAGCGAACGCTTTTGTGCCGGAGGCTCCGCCGCGTCTTTGTTGGGATAATCAAAGACCAAGCTGCTCCCCGGCCGCAGACGGGATCCCAATGCCTCCAGCAGCTCCGCAAAAGCCCTCTCCGGAAGATAATGGATCAGCCCCAGCAGGCTGCAGAAACTGATTTTCTCTCTGCTGAACGCTCCGGTATTCTCCAAAGCCGCCGGCCACCCCATATCCCGGAAGTCCGCCTCCACAAAGTGGAGATTTTCCGGGAGCAAGATCCCGGCGCGCTCCAGCCGCCGCCGTTTGTCCTGCAACACAGCGGGAAGATCGATCTCAAAGACTGTCAGTTTCCTGGCCCAGCCGGGCTGCCGGTATGCAAAGGTGTCATACCCTGCGGCCAAAATCAGATACTGCCTAGCGCCAACTCGAACAGCCGTCTCCAACGCCCGCTCCGCAAAAGCCGCCCGTCCCAGAGGAGCTGGAGCCAACCATCCGTCTATAGCCCGCTCCAGTGCTTCCTCTCGGTTTCCAGAAAATCCGGGATCAAAAAAGCGAATACCGCCGGCAATACTTTCCCCGATCCGGGAGAATTCCTCCTTGCTGAAAAGGGATGCCGCAACCGGGTCGTCAAAGACCCGAACAGCGTGATGCTCAAAGTGGTGTCCCCGGACGAATGCGCTCATCTGCGCAGTCATGTTTCCCTGTTCCATTTTATCATCTCCTCACTATTCTTCATACCGGATTTTTCACCAAAATTCAAGCCTTGAAAAATTCCGAATTTTGTGGTATAATAAGGAAAAGAAAAATGAAAAATTTACAAATCCGTCACATTTCTTCCGACGGATTTTTTTATTTTCCCAACCTCTGCAGCGGAGTTGAACGCGCACGTGGCCTTCAAACATCGTTTCAAGGGGCTTGAAGTTATTATACCACTTTGCGCTACAGAAAAGCAATTTTCCAGAGCAGGATTCACATATTTTTCACGGATTTTCAACCGGTATGGACTGCCTTCTGCCGGGGCATACTCCCAATGGAAGAACCCCTTCCTGAAAGGAGAATCTCTATGAAAATCACAGCCAGCTTTCCCACCATGGACGACGCCGAAAACTGCGCCCGCCGCCTGAAACACACCTGCGGGGGCATCAATGCCATCCGAATCCGCTACCACTCGGTCAACGATCCGGATCCGTCCAGAGACGGCGAACCGGTTCCCATGGCATTCTCCGGCGGCGACACCCCCGGCGGCATGGACACCATGAACAGTGTCACCGGCGCACCCTACGCTGCCCTCTTCGCACTGGAACTAGGGCCGCTCAAAGACGGCCATGAGTCCGGTTCCGACGGTCCCGACAGCCGCCACGACTGCGTCATGGACGTGGATGCCGACCCCATGTATCAGCGGGAAATCGAATCCATCCTTCTCAACGAGCATGGCCGACGGCTGCACACCTCCCGATAATGCGGTCAGGAATAAAGCGCTTCCCCATCGGGCATGGCCTCCCGCCGCTTCATCAGGCGGTTAAATACCAGTAAAAAGATGGTTGTCGCGGTAATCCCCCCAATAACATCCGCGGCCGGCTCCGCATAAAAGGCCGCTTCCGCACCCAAAAGCATGGGCAGGGCCAACGTCAGAACAAACAGCAGCCCCTTTCGGAACAAGGACAGGGAAACCGCTACCCGGGCGACTCCCAAAGCGGTCATGCCATCTACAAAGGTGTATTGAAAGGCTAGCGGAATGATGCCCGCCGTCATGACCCGGATTCCCCAGACTGACAGGTCAAGATACTGCGGATCGCTGGAAAAAATCCGCACAAACTGTCCCGGGATCAGCTGGGACAGGGTAAACATTACCACGGTGAACATCACGCTCATCAGCAGGATGTGCTTCTCCCCCTGGCGGATGCGGCCCACCTGCTTCGCACCGTAGTTGAAACTGAGGATCGGCTGGGTGCCACCGGTAATTCCGGCCATAGGCATGGTAATCAGCTGCATATAGCTCTGCACAATCGTCGCGCAGGTCACCAGCATGTCTCCGCGTTCCGCCCCGCCATACCGCTGGAGAGAGCTGTTCAGGGCGATAATGACCACGCTATCCGTGGCGATGATGAGAAACGGCGACAGGCCGAAGGACAGCACCCGGCGCACCACCTGGGCTGAATAGCCGCCAAAGGTGATCCGCACCGGAACTCTCTTCGAAAACAGCACTGCCAGCACAAAGGCGCAGGACGCTGCCTGCGAGAGCACCGTAGCCGTAGCCGCTCCGGCCACGCCCATCCCAAAAGTGAAAATGAACAGCGGGTCCAGGAGGATATTCAGCACTGCGCCGATGACCACCGTCCCCATTCCCAGGGTGGAAAAGCCCTGGCAAATGATGAACTGGTTCAGACCAGCCGCCAGGACGGAAAACACCGTGCCGCAGACAATGATGGTCAGATAATTCTCCGCATAGGGCAGTGTAGCGGCGCTGGCCCCAAACGCCAGCAGCAGTGGACGCCGAAGAGTGAAAAAGACCGCCGTCAGCACTGCGGCCAGCCCCAGCAGCATTGCCGCACAGTTGGCCAGAATCTGCTCTGCGCCTTTACGGTTGCCTTCTCCCATACGGATCGCCATCAGCGGCGCGCCACCAAGCCCCACTAAAAAGGCGAAGGAGGCAATCAGCGTCACTACCGGCCCACAGACGCCGGCGCCTGCCAGCGCTGCGCCCCCTGTCTCCGGAATATTACCGATGTAAATGCGGTCGACGATGCCATAAAGCACATTGATGAATTGCGCGAGCATAGACGGAACCGCCAACTTCCAGACCAGCTTGGGCACGGAATCCGCGCCCAGATCATTCCCTCTTCCCATGAAAAACGTTCCTTTTCCTATTTCTGGCCATACAGGCTCACAGGATATTATATCCTGTTTTTCCGTTCCGCGCAAGAGGGGGACATCGCCCGAAAAGACGCTGCGCCGGAGGAACGAAACAGTTGATGTGTTTCGCTCCTCCGGCGCAGTTTTTCTGAGGCCGCAGCCTCACCGGATGGTCTGGGCAAGCAGCTGCGCCCAATAGCAGGTGCCGTCGAGATCCTGATAAACCGCCGTTCCTGCATAGTTAAAATCCGGGTTCAAAAGATTCTCCCGATGGCCGGGCGATTTCAGCCAAGCCTCTACCACTGCCTCCGGAGCAGGATAATTCCGGGCAAGGTTTTCCCCCCGTTTGCCGGACGCTTGAGGGATCTCCTCGAAAATCGTGCTCCACTTGCGGCCGTCCGGCCGGATGTGGTCGAAATTCTGCGCGCACTCCTCTGCCCGGATCGCCGCGCCCACCTGAAGGCTCGCCGACGGCGCCAACGCGGAGATACCTTCCGCAGCCCGGGCCTGATTCACCAATTCCAGCACTCGGTCCGGCCAGGAGGATTTTTCGCCGGAAGGGTCTGCGGCCAACGTCCCGTCCGAATTAAAATAATGGGGCACTCCGTCAATGGAAACCGTTCCGGCAACCATTTTTCCGCTGGCGTCCAGGTAGTAGCGCCGTCCGCCGTCGATAAGCCAGCCGGTAGCCATCGCACCGTTCTTTTTCAGAAAGTACCAATTGTTTTGATACCAAAGCCAGCCGGTACGCATTGCGCCGCTGTTGTCCAGATAGTACCACGCTCCGTCAGCCCACTGCCATCCCTTGACCATGGCGCCATCACGGCCGAAATAATACCAGGCCCCCACGGCCGCATCCCAGACCCAGCCGGTCTGCATGATCCCGGCGCTGTCGAAGTGATACCAGGCCCCGCCGATCCACTGCCAGCCGGTGAGAAGGACATCCTCTTGCAGGTAGCTCCACTGGCCGGAATGGTTCTGCTGCCAGGCCGCCCCGACCGGAACAGCGGCTGAAATGGACAAAACTGCGCCGGCTAAAAGCGCCAGCATTCTTCTCCAAACTCGGTTCATAAACATCCATCCCCTTTTCCGGCCGTCCAGGCCTTCCGTCAGAATACCAGCTGCACTAGCAGCATATAGATGACCGTCCCCACGCCAATGGAAAGCAACATGTTCCGCTTCCACAGGTGCAGACCCGCAACAGCCAGCACCGCGATGGCTTCCGGAATGCCGTGGGGAGCGGCTGCCGGGGAGACGTCCTTGAAGCAGTAGACGACCAGCAGGCCGATCACGGCATAAGGAAGGACCTTTCCCAGATATTGAACGTATTTCGGCGTCGGCCTGCTGGCCGGAAAAAGCAGAAACGGCAGGAACCGGGTGGTCATGGTTCCCAACGCCACCGCCCCCACTGTAAGGAGCATCTGCACCGTTGTCACGCCGGACCGCCCCCCTCCGCGGCGGCTTCCAGTTTCCCCCGGAACACCGTCAGCAGCGCCAAGATCAGCGCCATGGCCGGAAGGATGAACTTCTCTGGCCCAAAGAGAATCAGACAGAGCAACGAGGCGCCCAGCCCGGCCAACGCGGGCCACCGGTCCCGGGCGTCCATCCATTGATTGAGAAAGATCACCACAAACAGAGCCGTCATGGCGAATTCGATGCCGGTGGTGTCAAAGGGGACGAAAGCTCCCGCCAGACTTCCTAACATCGCGCCCAGCATCCAGTAAAAATGGTTGAGCAGCGTAACAAAAAACTGGAACCAGCCTCGGTCCACGTCCTTTGGCGGCTCTGTGGAACAGTTAATGGAAAACGATTCATCGCACATGCCGAAAATCAGGTAGAACTTTTTCCAGCCGGTACCCCGATACTTGTCCAGCATGGAAATCCCGTAAAAAAGGTGCCGCGCGTTGACCATCAGGGTCAAAAAATAGGCGTAAGCGGGATGAAAGGAGCCCGCCAGCAGTCCAACGGTCACAAATTCCATGGACCCGGCAAAAATCGTGGCGCTCATCAACAGCGTCCATGGCCAGGAAAAGCCCTTGCTGTGCATCAGGATGCCGTATGCGATTCCCAAAAAGGTGAAGCCGGCCAGGATCGGCAGTGTGTGGGGAAACGCAGCCTTCAGGGCCTTTCCGGCGGCAGAGGGACTATTTTTCACGCTTTCCATCTCCGGAAAGCTCCACCGGCACCGAGGTTGTCCGCTTCTCTACGCCCAGCACCACCAGCGTCTCCACCGAACTGATGATGGGGTTGGCAGTCAGGCTGTCAATGATAAAATCCCGGTAGGACTGGGTATCCCTGGCAACAATCTTCAGCAGGAAATCATGGCTTCCGGTGAGAGTGTAGCACTCCTGGATCTGAGGATAGCGGTTAACGTCCTCCATAAAGGACTTGATACTGTCGCGGTTCATGGGGGTGAGGTTGACTAAAACAAAGGCCATGGTGTCCATGCCCAGCTTTTTTTCATCGATGATGGTTGTGAACTGTTTGATGACGCCGGACTCCCGCAGGTTCTTGGTTCGGGTCAGACAGGCGGAAGGAGAAAGGCCGATTTTTTTGGACAGCTCCAGATTGGAGATGGACGCATCCGCCTGCAGTTCCCGCAGGATCGCCTTATCGCTGTTATCAAGAGAAATCATGAACAGGGCCCTCGCTTTCAACAGAATGTTTCATACATCTGTAATTATACAGGATAGGATTTGAAATTGCAACGAAAAAGCCGTATAATTGCAGGATTTTTTCACTCTGCATCCGATGAATGTCCAAAACGGGCCGGCAGTTCATCGGCTGCCCGCCCGTTTTCCGCACTTTTAAGAAAATTCCAGCACCAGCGGCTCCGACACCGGAATTTCCAGCGTTCTTTCCTGCCAGATCAGAATTCCGCCCTCTGCGTCTGACTCCACCCGCAGAGTTTTGCCGTCACAAAACACCCGAACCATTCCGCCCTGGACCGGAACGGTGCCCTCCATCCACTCCAGACCGCCCAATTGGGGCCGGACGGTAAAGCCGTCTGCTTTCGCGTCCACGCCGAGGAAGTACTTTCCCAGCAGATAGATGGGACTGGCACCCCAGGCGTGGCAGAGGCTCTTGCCGAAAGGACAACCGTACATCGCATAATGAGCAGCGCCCTCCTCCCGGGGGTCGAAAGTCTCCCAGATACTGGTGGCCCCCAGCCGGAGCATCCCGCCCCAATAGGCGCTGATCTGCTCCCGGACATAGTCCAACCGCCCCATTTCGCACCACGCCTCCATCTCGTAAAACTTGAAGTAGGGGGTGGTGATGGGGGGTACGGTGCTGTTCAGGAGAACGTTCTCCAGGATCTGCTCCCGGCGGCCGCCGCCGTCAAATCCGTAACGCAGGGCAAAGAGATTGGTCTGGCGGCTGACGAACCGTTTCCCTGACCGGAAAGAGTCGATGTACGCACCTTTTTCTCCGTCCCAGTAAAGGCGCTCCACCTTTTCCCGCAGCCCGGATGCCAAAGCGGCGTAGCGATCGCCATCCTTCCCCAGCAGCCCGGCGCATTCCGCCATGGTTTCTAGGCTCCGGACCAGCAACATCTGCTCAATGCAGGCGCCACCCTCCTTGTCCAGCTCTCCCCAGTCAATAAAAATCCAGTCCCCTTCCCGCTGGACGGCCAGGCCCTCCCCATCGGTGCGGGACAGACAAAATTCCATCAGCGATTCCATGGACGGCCAGAGGGTGCGGACGAATTCCAGATCGCCGCAGCGGAGGAACCGCTCCCCCACACTCATGATCCAGTAAAAGGAGTAATCCTGAATGGTGTTGATGTGGGTCCTGACGGGTTCCTTGCCGCGAAGGGCCAGAATGGTCCGCCGGGTGATGGCTTCGTCCCGGAAGAGGTAGTCATTGACCAGATAGCTCTGGTAGGCGTCGCCGGACCAGACCCAGCGGTCCCGTTTGATGCCGTCCAGGAAAAACTCCCGGCTGTTCAGATGGAAGGTGTAGGCGCAGGTCTCCCAGATGTGGTTAAGGGTCTCATCGGAAGAACGGAAGGAACCCTTCCGTTCCAGGGGAAGATATTCGTACTCTGCCTTTATGTCTGCCGGGGCATCCACACAGAGATACCGCAGAGCTCTGGCCGGGAGCACAGCTTCGGTATGGGCGGGGAGCCGATCCCGGACGACGCAGTTTTCCGGGTCCAGAGCCTCCTCCCGAGATTCGCCATAGCAGATCCGCACCGGAGCGTCCCCGGTGCGGACCGTCATCCGAGCAAAGGTCTCCTTGCCGTAGTCATAGAGCAGTCCCTCTTTCATCGGTTCGGCGGAAACCGGCTCTATCGGCTCATAGGCAAAGGGAAAGACCTCCGGATCGCTGTCCGGAGAAGTATACCAATCCGACCAGCCCGCGGCGCGGTATTCGCCGTCATGGCAGGTGACGGTCCAGCCTTCCCCGCTGTCCAGCCCTCCGCCTGTCACATAGGCGGAAGGCAGTCCTGCAGGCTTGTATACCCAGATCTGGATCCAATGGCTGCCGGGGGGAACGGTGAGCTTGCCGCAGGTCATGGTGACATCGTCGATGGTTACGTGGCCGCTGCCATGGATGCGCACCTCAATCTCCAAGGGCTCCTCGTTTTCCAGCGTCCGGTAAAACTCCACGCTGGGCCAGCAGCTGTCCAACCGCCAGAAGGCCGGACTCCTCCAGTCAAAATCATCCCGCCGCCCGTGCAGCAGCAGGGAGTGATAAATCTCATAATCACCTGGATACCAAATCCATCTCGCATGGTTCTGTTCCAAAAGAGAGGACCCCCTTTATCGGATTTTGAGTCCAGTATAGCATAATTTCTCTTCAAACACAATCAGATAATCGAAGAAATCCGACAAATCATAAAGATTACCCGGCAATTTATAAAGAAATTCGGAAACAACGGCAAAAAACGTCCTGATTTTCGCAAATCAGGACGTTTTCTTTCTGGATTCCAGCTCTTTCTGGAGCGCCTCTGCTTCCATTTTCACCGCTGTAATATCGTGGCAGGTCAGGAGAATCGCGTCCTCCCCCTTCCAGTTTATCCAGCAGGCATCCGTAGAGGTCCATACCTTTAAAAATGGATTGTAAATCTGCTTTGCATCGTTGGAACTGGACGGAAGCAGATCTTTCGCTGGACAGAAATCGCAGGGGCTGTCCCGGTGGTAAAAGGCGTCGTAGCAGCGCATGCCGGCCCGCAACTCCGGAACCAGATCAAGGGTTTTGCGGTTGATGTACAACATTTCGAAGGTTCGGGGCCGAACAACGTAGATCCAGGAGCTCTGACTGTCCAGGATCGCCTCCATCGCCTGCGCGTTTTGGACAGCCTGATCCTGCGCACGCATCTTCAGGAGAAAAATGCTCAGAATCTCGGCGATAAGGGCCAGCACATGCACCTGCTCCTGGGTCCAGAAACGGTTTACGCGGCATTCGTCGAAACCGACATATCCGCTGAATTTTCCGTTGTCATAAATTGCGCACTGCAGCATGGACTTAATACCCTGCGGCGCAAGGATTTCATACTGCTGGGGCTCTAAAACAGCAACATCCCGACAATAAAAAACGCCGTTCTCATCAAAATTATTCTGATAGGTGCCCCCGAGATCTTCCAGATAGCGCACCTTCTGCAGGAGATCCTTCTGCGGTTCCACGCCTTCGCCGCACCACTCGAAGGTATTGGTACAGCAGCGGCCATCCTCCTCGTTCTCGAAAATGTAGACCCGGCTCACATCAAAATGCCGGCCCACCAGTTCCAGGATCGAATTGACCGCCGCATCCAGATCCGTCGATTTATAAAGGATATGAAACACGTACTCCACAAGCCGGGTTTCTCTCTCGTCGCGTCCCTCATCCGAGTCAATGGGGGTGCTGACCGCGCTGCGAATCTGGAGCGGAAAACCAGCTGCCGGCAGCTTTGGATCATAGACGCTGTACTGGTTCTTGCCAAGGCTTTTTGCGCGATAAAGCGCCTGGTCCGCACTTTGAAACAGCTCATGGTAGGTAGAACCGCATTCCGGCGCGGCAGAAATTCCGATGCTGTAGGATAAAGCCACACCCTCCAGTTCTTCCTGCATCACGTCCCCCAGCGCCCGCATCGCCCGTTCCGCTTTCTGCTCCGCTACAGAAATATCGGGGATACCGCTGAGGAACACCAGGAACTCATCGCCTCCGATCCTCCCGACAATGTCCTGCCCGCGGAACTGCTTCTGCAGAATGCGGGCCGCCTCCGCAAGAAGCGCATCGCCGAAAAGATGCCCCCGTGTATCGTTTACCTTTTTAAAATCGTCCATATCCAAGATCATCATGGCAGAGCGGACTCCGGGGGCCGCTTTTGCCAAAACCTGCTCCACCCGTTCCTGACAGACACCTTTGTTATACAGATGGGTCAGGGTATCCCGCTGAACCCGCTCCAGAAGCACCTGCGCGTTGCGCTTTTCGACGTCGATATCCACGATAACGCCCACGGCTCTCACGACACGCCCAGACTCATCCATCAGACCGGTCAGCCGCATACGGCACCAGACGATTTCCCCGCCTGCGTCAATCAGGCGCATTTCCTCCTCCAGATACCGCTCTCCGCCGCGGATCCGGGTTAGCAGCGAGGCGAAAGCAGGCTGATCCTCGGGAAAGACGTGGGGCGCGTGCTCAAGATACAGGCTGACATTCCGCGTAATAGGCGCAGACTCAAATTTTTTCCCCCAGTTACTGGAGAAGGAAAAGGTATCGGCCAAAATATCCCACTCAAAAAGGATATCCGTGGTCTGATCCATGATGATCTGGTGACGTTCCAGCGACAGCCGAAGGGTGTTTTCCAGTTCTTTGTTCCGAGTGATGTCCACCAAAACACAGCAATAATAGCCGGTTCCGTCTTCCCCGCGAATCAGACGGCCCTTGTCCAGCACCCAAATGATTCTTCCGTCCCGGTGAGGCATCCGGTACTCCAGCTCCTTATTAGGGCCCTGCAAAGCTTGCCGCCGCGCCTCCAGCACGGCGGCGTTCCGATCGCGAGGATCGATCATATTCCAAAAGCTGTCATGAAACCGTTCCCGGATGTCCTGACGGCTGTACCCCAGCATGGAGAGAAATCCATTGTTTACCTGCAGCAGCGTCAGCGCCTCGTCCAAACGGCAGGAGAACATCCCACTTGGGATATTGTCACTGAGGACCTGCAGGCTGCCGCCCTGCAAATCAAACGGCGGGGATGATTCCGGTTTCATTGTCATATGTCCTCCTGCATCTCGAAATTTGACCGTTTCTGTTGGCTCTATTATACCGGATTTTTCAGATAAAAGAAAGCATTTTCTAAGAAAGATCCCGAAAAAGCCGACATGTTTTCCTGTTATTCGGACTGTCCAGCCATAATTCGCAGGCGCACAGTCTCTTTTTTTCGGTAAGCAGTCGGTGAAAGCTGATAGCGCTGCTTAAACAGCCGGTTAAAATAGGGGGCGCTTTCGAATCCGCAATCCTGAGCGATTTCGGTGATGTTCCGGGAGGTTTCCAGCAATAGCTTCCCAGCCTGGCTGAGGCGGATCTCGGTCAGATACTGATGAAAGGTGCGCCCTGTCTGGGCCTTGAAAAGCCGGCCGATGTACTTCTCATTCAGATAATAAAGAGAGGCCATGTCCCGCAGTGTGATGGGAAAAGCATAGTGCTTCCGGATATACTCTATCAGCGTTTCTACCACCCAATGGTGGGGAGAGCCGGCCGGCACCGGTTCCTCCTTCTGATACAGCAGCTGGATATAACTGCCGGCCAGCCGGGCAATCTGCATCGCCTCCTCCGCGGAAACCTGCCGTTCCCCATGGCCCAACTCATCCATCAGCCGCTGGACCGGTGCGCCGGTGCGGCGGCAGGTCCGGCGCAGCCGCCTTTCCGCAGCTGCCTCGTCGGGCACTAGATTTCCGGCATAAACGACACACCGCACCGCGCCGTCCATGGTGACGGGGTACACCGCCTCAAACAGGCCACAAGGGCAGTATCCGGAAAAGGCTTTCTGCTCCTGCACCGCTTTCCGGTTCGCACGTTCTTTGCACTTCATGCAGAGGCGGTAGCCGCGCTTCGTGGATTTGGCCAGGTCGCAGAAAGCAGTGGCATGGACCTGATTGAAAAAATCCAGCCGCAGCGGCTCCTGGCGCAGGATGCCTGAAATGTCACAGATGCAGATGTGCAGGCGGCTTCCCCGGCAGAGCATTTCGAGGAGGGAGGATAATTTCTCGTATTCCATTTTTCTTACACCTTTCAATCGGAAAGATATCCTTTGTGCAAAATCAGCTTTCCTTTGTACAGGAAAAGCACGGGAAGATGTGCTATAATGATAACAACCGCTTTTCCAATGGAAAAAAAACGGGCGCATCCGGTTTCGCTGAGGCGAAATCAGGGCTGCGCGATTATCAACACGAGGTGAGCAAAATGAAAAAATATGACTTGATCGTCGTAGGCGGCGGATTTTCCGGCGTCGCTGCCGCAATCGGTGCCGCGCGCCAGGGACTCAACGTCCTGCTGGTAGAAAAGGGGAACTGCTTCGGCGGTGCGGCCGTCAACTGCCTGGTGAACCCTTTCATGTGCTATTGGACCAGCGACCCGGTGACCAAGGAAAAGATCTACCTGAGCAACGGCATCTTTCGGGAGATCCTCCGCGAACTTTCCGCTGTAGGCGGCCTTGCCAAAGGTGAGTGCATGTTCCATGAGGAATACCTGAAGATCGTACTCCAGCGGATGGTTTTGAAGGAGAACATCCAGGTCCTATTCCATTCCTACCTGACCGGCGTGCGGATGGAGGATGGTGCGCTAAAGGGCATCGTGGTGGCCAATAAAGAAGGCGATCAGGAATACAGCGCCCGGTATTTCATCGACGCCACTGGCGATGGAGACTTGGCGGTCCTGGCGGGATATCCCTACCAGCTGGGCCGGGAGCAGGACAATCTCTGCCAGCCCATGACCCTCTGCTTCCGGGTCGCGGGAGTCGATTTGGAAAAATTCGAAAAAAGCCGCTCAACGATCAACCCGCTTTACCAGCAGTTCCAGCGAGAGGGGAAAATCAAAAACATCCGCGAGGACGTTCTGATCTTCCACAACATGGTGAACGGTGTGCTCCACTTTAATTCTACACGAATTGTCAAGAAAAATCCAGTCAATGCTTTCGATAAAACGCAGGCGGAGCTGGAAGCCCGGGAGCAGGTGGTCGAGCTGTTCGAATTTCTTCGGGAAAACATCGACGGATTCCAGAACAGCCAGTTGCTCTCCACCGCCATGGAGATCGGCGTCCGGGAAAGCCGGATGATCCTTGGGGAATATGTGTTGACGCAGGAAGATCTGGTGGCCTGCACCAAATTTGAGGACGGCGTGGTCTGCGCCAACTATGACATCGATATCCATAACCCGGAAGGTTCCGGCACCAGTCACTACTATTTCAAACCAGGCGAATATTACACCGTTCCCTACCGCTGCCTCTGCCCCAAAGGCAGCCAGAACCTCCTGGTGGCGGGCCGGTGCATCTCCTCCACACATGAGGCTCAAGCATCCTACCGGATCATGCCCATCTGCTGCTGCCTCGGCGAAGCGGCAGGCGCGGCGGTCGCCGTGTGCAGCAAGACGGACAGCACGGTTTCCCAGATCGACATGCCCGCCTATCAGAGCTATCTGAAAGAACACGGCCTGATTCTTTAAACTGCAAAAGCCGTCCCCGAACTGCCAATTTGGTTCGGGGGCGGTTTCTTATTTGATTCAATCACTTAGCACTTTAGCAAGGTCGATGAGAAGATCGTTGATGTACTCGCCATTCATCTCATGCACCTCCCTGCAACATAAATTTTTTATAATCCGGCGCTATAAAAAATTTCCAAAAATGGATTGACAAACCGAAACCTTCGTGCTATTATAAACATATAAAATAAATATGTTTAATATGTTTTGAAAGGAGCACCTTTCTATGCGCATATTTCGTTATCCCGCGCGATGTTGATGCACCAAGTGACCCAACGATACATCTCATAATTATCAGAAGGAGTGCATGAATATGAAAACATTTGACAGAATCACCGACCTGATCGGCGGGACTCCCCTGCTGAAGCTAAACAATTACATTGCAGAGCATGAGCTGGAAGCCAATGTTTACGGCAAGCTGGAGTACTTCAACCCCGCCGGCAGCGTAAAGGACCGCATCGCCAAGGCCATGATCGACGCCGCGGAGGAAAAGGGCCTTCTGAAGCCAGGCTCCGTCATCATTGAGCCGACCAGCGGCAACACCGGTATCGGCCTAGCGGCAGTAGCCGCATCCAGGGGCTATCGGATCATCCTCACCATGCCGGAAACCATGAGCGTCGAGCGCCGGAATCTCCTGAAAGCCTATGGCGCGGAGTTGGTTCTGACCGAAGGCGCTAAGGGCATGAAAGGCGCGATCGCCAAAGCCCAAGAGCTGGCCGCAGAAACGCCCGACAGCTTTATCCCCAGCCAATTTTCTAATCCGGCCAACCCGGCTGTGCACCGCTCCTCCACCGGCCCGGAGATCTGGGAGGATACTGATGGGAAGGTGGATATCTTCGTCGCCGGCGTCGGCACGGGCGGCACCATCACAGGGGTGGGAGAATACCTGAAAGGCCGGAATCCCAACGTAAAGGTGGTTGCCGTGGAACCTGAAGACTCGCCGGTGCTTTCAAAGGGAATATCCGGCCCGCACAAAATTCAGGGCATCGGCGCAGGTTTTGTCCCGGATACCCTGAACACCGGCATCTATGACGAGATCATAACCGTTAAGAACGAAGACGCCTTCGAAACCGGCCGTACCCTGGCCCGGAAGGAGGGCCTGCTGGTGGGTATTTCTTCCGGCGCTGCCGTTTGGGCCGCCGCTCAGCTGGCTAAACGTCCGGAAAACAAAGGAAAAACCATCGTTGCCCTGCTTCCCGACACCGGAGAGCGGTACCTGTCCACCCCCATGTTTGCCGAATAAACGGAATTCGAAAAGCGCCTTTGGCTAAAGCCAAAGGCGCTTTTCGCTGCATGCTTCACTCGCCCAGATAAATGCGGCGGACCTCCCTGAGGCTTTCCACCGGATCCAGCAGAGGGCTGTATTCCAGGCCGCAGGAACCGGTGAAGCCGGCTTTATCCACGGCGGCGAAAATGACCTTGTAATCGTTTTCGCCGTACTGCAGCTCATGGCGGCCGGGATGCCCGGCGCTGTGCAGGTGGGCGATGCAGTCCAGGTTGTTGGTGATATTGGGGATGATGTTCCCCTCCATGACCTGCTGGTGGTAAATGTCGTAGACCACCTTGACCAACGGGTGGTCCACTTCCCGGACGATCTCAAAGCCCTCCACCGCGGACCACAGGTAGTAGCCGGGATGATTGACCAGGGTGTTGAGGGGCTCGATCATGATCGTGATGCCGGTGGCCTCCAGAATTGGCTTTGCCTCCCGCAGAGCGGCCACAATGCTGGCGTGCTGCTCCTCCCGGGGAGCACCGGTATCCGGGCCGACCTGAGTGATCAACCGTTTCGCACCCACCCTGACCGCAGCCTCGCAGCTCTCCTGAAGCCCCGCCAGCCACAGGTCACGGCAGGCTGGATCGGTCATCCGGAATTCGGTGGTGCACATGCTGAGCAGCTCCACGCCAGTCTCTTCGCAGGCAGCCCGAACGGCGTCTAGGTCCATGGTTTTCCAGTTATAGGTTTCAGCCGCGTCAAAGCCCAGCTCCCGGACCTTATGGATCGCGGCGGAAAAGTCCATCTTCGAAAAAAAGCAGGGAATCGGTACACAAAGTCTCATGACACTTTCTCCTAGTCTTCAAAATAGATCACTTGGCCGGTTTCCATGGACCGGTTGGCGGCAAATCCCAGCTTCAGCGACTTGAGCGCATCGGCATAAGGCGAGCGGATCAGGCTCTTGTCGCCCGTCTGCACGGCCGTGATGAAGGCCCGGTCCAGCAAATATGTCTGATCCACGCCCCGCCCGATATCCCGGGTTTCCCGCTCTGTCTTGATGATCAGGTTGTTGCGGAGACGGTAGTCGAGGACCATGTCCTTCAGGGCGATGACCAACCCGCAGTTGGGGCGCACGCCCTGACAGTAACAGCCGCTGACCAGCGTGGCGGTGACGTTGTTCCGGAACCGGATGACGGCGGTGGAATGGTCGTCCGTATCATATTCCGGGGCGGCGTCGACCCCCGCCGTGACCATGCCGCGGGAACAGGTGGCGTACACCGAAAGCGGCTCTCCGAACAGATACCGCAGGCCGTCCACCAGATGGATGTTCTGCTCCACCAGCTGCCCGCCGCAATCGGACTTTTTCTGCCACCACCAGACGCCGGGAATCCCGCCGACCCACGCGCCGTAAACTAGACCGCCCGCCGGATGCTTGGGGAGCTCTTCCTTTACCATCTCGATCAGATCCAGATAGCGGTCCTGGAAGCCAACGGCGGTAATCAGGCCGGTCTCCTCCACCCGCTGGGCGATTTCGTCCGCCTGGTTCAGATCCAGGGTCATGGGCTTCTCCACCAAGAACGGGATGCCCAGGTCAATGGCGCGGGTCTCGGTATCCGTATGGGCGGTGGGCTCAATGGAGATAAAAATGCAATCCAAAGTGTCCTTGCTTTCGCCGTCATAAAGGGCCGTGTGGTCCTTATAAACACGATTGCAGCCAAACTTTTTGGCGGCCGCCAGACGACGTTCTTCGACAGGGTCTGCAACCGCAACGACCTCGACGTCCTCCATCTTCAGCAGCGCATCCATATGCGCGCCGGCGCGGCCGCCGCAGCCGATCAATCCAACCCGAGTTTTTCCCATAACAGTTCCCTCCCAATTTTGTCCATTTCTTTTTTCATGCGGGGCATTTACTTTTTGCCCTGTTGATACTATAATTATATTGTTCAAATACGGGAAAGTCAATAAAATCTTATTGAAATACTGGAAGGATCTTGCGAAATGTTTGCTGAAATTCACAGAGAGTTTTACGACGCCCTTCCTCTTGTGCTCTGCACACTGGGAGAGAGCACACGGCAGGGCGCCGTCGATCGCCCGGAGGGATTTGAGTTTCACCAGTTCATCTGGATTGTGGAGGGAGAAGGGACCTTTTCAGCGGGCGGCCAGTGCTTTTTTCTTGGAAAGGACGAAGGGATGTTTTTCCGTCGGAACGTGCCCCACAGATACGAAAGCTGTGCAGGGATGCATACCGCGTGGTGCACCTTTCGCGGGGCGGAGGGAGTGCTGGATTACTACCATGCCCCAGATTTTTTCCGGTTCCGCGTTCCAGCCGCTCTGGGGGCTGCAACCGCATCCCTGGCAGAGGTCTGCGAGGGCAACAGCACCATCATCTCCCGATCGGCAGCAGGATACGGATGGCTGACCGAAGTAATGGAGGCGCTTTTTGCAACCAGTGCGTCCCTTTCCGTACAGATCCGCCAATTTTTAGAAAATCATTACGGTGAGCCTCTTACACTGGACGAAATCGCACGGCAGGTGCGGATGGACCGATTTGCGCTCTGCCACTATTACAGAAAAGAGCACGGAATCACCGTTATGGAGCAGCTGAAAAAAATCCGGGTGGCAAAAGCCAAGCAGTTCCTGCGCTACAGCTCCAAGAGTATCGAGGAGATCGGCCGTCTCTGCGGATTCGAAAGCCCCAGCTACTTTGGGAAGCGCTTTCGGGAGGAGGCAGGCTGCTCCCCGCGGGAATACCGGGCCATGCACAACCGGTAACAGGACGGCGTTTTCAGCTGTACGCAGAGATGGTCTGCATCCTTTCAAACTTTATAAAGGGCGGGACTCCTGAACAATTTTAACAAAAGCAAAAAATCCGTTTCCAAAGGAAACGGATTTCTATTGATGTAAAGATGTAGCAAAAAAGATGCCGGCATGTAAAGAGGTGACAAAAAAAGATAACGCTTGCGGTTGAGACACAAAGGTAAAATAGAGCTATTCCGCCCGGGACACAGAAAACCAGCACCTGTGTCCTTTTAATATACTGTTATTAATCTTCTTTGTAGTTTCACTTGGATTGTCTGTATTTTTGCGGTGAAACTCCCGTTTTTGATGTAAAAAATCTTGAAAAGCTCAGAACATCGCTAAAGCCTACCGAATTAGCAACCTGTGTAACGGTTATATCCGTTTTTTTTAGTAGCTGCTTTGCCTGTTCAATTCTGTAATCGTTCATATATTGTTTAGGGGATTTCCCGAATTTTTCCTTAAAAATTCTATATAGATAGGGTTGACTTATACCCAAAACATCTGTAAGATCTGTTACTGTCATAGAAGTCGAAAAATTGGTTTTGATGTAATTTACAGCAGCTTCAATATAGATATCCGAATTTAATTCTGCATTATGAATACAATTATTAATTTGATTATTAAAAATCCTCAGGAATATTTCTAATGTTTCGAAAGAGCTGTATACCGCGTTTGCATTAACGGTAAGCATACCCGTGACCGCTTTAATTTCGTTGGTATATCTATAGTTAAATATGTTCGTTTTTTTATCGTAAGGATAGTAGTTGAACAAATCAGCCATTTTTTTATCTGTGGCAACACCGCACAGAAAAAGGAGCGAGATAGTGCCCAATGTGATATAATAAACT
>CAJMLQ010000009.1 GCA_905214265.1 uncultured bacterium | reverse complement strand
TCACAGATCTGACCAAGCCTACCAGGCAGATCACCCTCAGCATGATGTTAAGCACAGCAAAATCGCTGGGGGTGTTGGGATTTGTAACGAAGCCCCACATCCGCCCGCTGTAGAACCCAAACCAGCACTGCATCTCTTTCCCGCCGGAAAGGTAGGTGAAGCGGTAATGAATGTTGAGCATAAAAGCCAGCAGACTGATGAGATTTCCTCCAAAGGTCAGATACATAAACGTATGTCCCAGCCGGAGGATCTCCTCCTTCACCGCCCGTCGGTCCTTTCGGAGGTCATAGGCATACATGACCATCAGATTGGTGATCATGTACAGCAGCGATGAGACGTTGCGGGCAAAATGATCCGCCCGCATCACCAGTATCGTCCCGGCATATAGGATCAGGAACAGATACAGCAGCCCCCGAAACCGGTTGGTAAACAGCAGCCGTTCCGTAAAAAGATCCCGGACCAGAATCGCCGCAGACCAGATCAGCGTGAACTTTACCAGCGGCCCGACATACATGTTGAGAAAAAGGCAGCTGCGCAGCGTGACCATGACCAGCAGTACGATCCGCAACGCCTCATGGGAAAAGAAACGATCCAGATACCGGCGAATCTTTCCTGTTTTTTCCATAAAGGGCTCTTCCTTTCAAAAATTTGTTACAGGACCGCAGCCGGCCTGATCGTAAATTGCTTCCATCGTCCGCACCTGAGACGCAAGATCGTATCCGAGGGATTCCAGCAACGCCCGCTGTCCTGTCCGCGGCTCCGAGCCGTTCTGAATCGCCAGGATCCGCTCCGCCAGAACCGCCTTGTCCGCGTCCAGCGGGAAGGTCTCCACCAGCCCGCCCACGATTGCCTCCTCTGGCAGCACATCGGACACAAAGCAGGGAAGCCCAGTGCAGGCAGCCTCAATAACCGCATATCCCAGCCCCTCGAATCGGGATGGGAGCACAAAGCAGTCCATGGCGCAGAGATATCGCTCCGGGTCTGGGACTTGTCCCACAAACCGGACGCTCTCCGCGATCCCCAGCTCCCGGACATACGCCTTCAGCTCTGTCTCCATCTCGCCAGAACCCACGTAGATCAGCGCGCTCTCCGGCTCCCGGCTGTGGATTTCTCGGAACAGTTCCAGCAGAAAACGGGGATTTTTGGCCTCCGTCATCCGCCCCACATGGCCCACAACGAAATTCCCATCCAGGGAAAGCTCTCGCCGGACGGCCTCCCGCGCCTCTGCGGAAAAGGCGAACCGGTCCAGATCGATGGCGTTTTTCACCACCTGAAAATCCGCATCCCCATACAAAAATCGCCCCGCCAGCCCGGAGCAGGCCAATCGTTTGTTGGTGCACCGGGCGATTTTCGGCACGTTTCTCCGGTGGAGAAACCGAGAAAGCGCGTTTCCTGAAAGTCCCGCGTTGTGGGAGTGGGCAATAACCAGCGGGACTCCCGCCCGGCGCGCCGCCTCCAGCGGCTCGATGTTGCTGGCGCTGGAAAGGTGGATGTGGCAGATATCGAAGGGCTCCTCCCGTAGAATTTGATCCAATGCCTTCCGATGAGCCAGGGGATGCCGGTTCCGGGAGGGAATGTAAAGGATCTGTCCCCCGTGAGCGCGGATCTCCTCTCCAAAAAACGGCTCCGGATCATTCGATAAAAAGGTGAACTCGTACTTTTCCTGGTTGAGCGTTTTCAAAAGTCCCACCGCGTAATAGGAAAGACCTCCCCGGCCCTTTCCGATCACGCCGGTCAAAACCCGGAGCTTACTCATGGCCCTTCTCCTGACTCTCCAGATCCTGCTTGATTTTGGTGGTGGAAATCTCCGGTGTCCGGGGCAGATACAGCACCTCGCAGAATTCCTTCAAAAAGTCGAACTTTCCCTTCCAATCGTCCCCCATGACGAAAACGTCCACCTTAAATTCTTTGACGTCCTCTACCTTCTGTTCCCAGCAGGTCTCGGGGATAACCAGATCCACATACCGAATGGCCTCCAACAGCTGCTTGCGCACTTCATAGGGGAAATAACACTCTTTACCCTTTCCCCGATTGAATTCGTCGGTAGATAGGGCCACGATGAGGTAGTCCCCTTGCTCCTTGGCGCGCTTGAGCAGATTGATGTGCCCGTAGTGCAGCAGGTCAAAGGTTCCGTAGGTTATTACTTTTCTCATGCCTTTGCTTCTTCCTTTTTCCGCTCCGGAAGACAGATGCCGGCGATTTCCAAAGCCCGCTGGCTGTCCTTCCCGTCGCTGTATTTGTTGACCAGTTTCCCGACCCGCTTCCGTTCTTCCGCAAAGGGGTCGGTGCCGTCCAAAACATCTCCCAGAAACCCGCAGAATTCCTCCGGCGTGTTCAGAAACTGCCCCGGCATCAGCGGATAGGGGTCGTCCACCACAAATCCACGGTTTGCCATGTATTCCTCAATATCGTCCACTGTGAACCCGATAGGCCGATCCAGCAGCAGATAATCAAAATAAACCGACGAATAGTCGGTAATCAGCGCGTCCGCCTGCCCCAGCAGGGCGTACAGGTCGCATTCCGCCGCCTGCATCTGGCCGTTTGTCACGATGCGGATGTTGGAGTACGCCGTCCGGTCGATGGCGTCCAGATCCTGGGCCGGGTGGATCTTTGCCAGAAGCAGCGCATTCCGCTCCTGCAGAAGCGCGTTGGCCTTCTCCATATCCTCCTTCCGGGACAGGATGGGAAGCCCCGTTCCCTTCGCTCGGGCCGCATCAGAGACTCCTAAAAATCCCGACTGCCGGAAGGTGGGCATCCAGAGGATCAGCTTGTCCCACCCTGTGTCCAGTCCCAGCCGTGCCAGGGCGTTTTCCCCCCGAAACATGGCATCGTTGCGGGGATGGCCGCAGATCTTGACCTGCTCTGGCCTGCAGCTGAATGCCTTCTGCATAATGGGCGCGAAAAAGTCCGACGCCGCCAGCAGATAGGTAAAATAATTCTCGTCCTTATCGTCCAGATAATTCCCGATCTTCTTCAACGGGGACCCGTGCCAGAGGTTGAACACCATCTGCTTTTTCGACGGCTTCACCGGGTACTTGCCAAAGGAGTAAAAGAAGTACTTCCCCGTAAAGAAGTGCCGCACCCCACCTTGGGGGCTGACAAACTCCACGTTTTCCGGATGGGGCCGCCCGGCAAACGTCTCCCAGTCGCTGACCGCGCAGACGATGCGGTATCCAGAACAATCCCGAGAGGTCAGCTCATCATAAACCGCTTTCACATTGTCCCGAAACCCCATATTGCTGTAAAAGACGATCTTTTTGGGATCCTTTGGCAGCATCCGGTTGACAGCAGACATCAGCCCGCTCATCTTTTCGATCAGGGCCTTCCTATCCACGTTCGCCCTCACCGCCCTTCCGCAGGAATTTCTGATAAAATCGACGCCGTAGGCCGTTGGGCATCAGCCCGACTACCGCCTGTCCCCCGGCGGAGACCACAAAGTCCCCGAACCCGGAAACTCCCATCCGCCAGAGCTTATATTTGACGGACACGGCGCTTTTCACATACTTCCAGCCGCCTCGCCGCCCGAACATATCCTCTCCCGCCCGGAACCAGAGCAGGTCCTCCGGAAGGTTCTTCCCCCGGCACCCCTTGGCCAGCATCCGCGCCCAGAGGTAGTAATCCTCAAACCACATGGCATGCTGATAGCTTCCCGCCTCGAGTACCGCGGATTTTTTATACATCACCGTAGGGTGGTTGAAGGGATTGCGGCGCCGGGCATATTTCCGGATCTCCCCGTCCTCCAGGGGCACCTCCTTGTGGGAGAGCACCGTGTCCGGCGTCCCCTGAAATTCCAGCGCCTGGCTGCCGCAGATGGCAAGCTCCGGATCCTCTGCGAAAGCGGCCAGCTGCTTCTCAAACCGGTCGGATCTTGCAATGTCGTCAGTATCCATCCGGGCCACCAGCTCATAGCTGCACGCCTGAAGCCCTGCGTTCAGCGCCTTGCCCAGCCCCATGTTTTCCGGTAGGGGAACTGCCTTCCACCGGGGGTCTTTTTTGTATTCCTCCAGCGCCGCGTACAGCTCCGGTGTCAGCGGACCGTCCTCCACCATGACGATTTCAGCGGGCGGGGCAGTCTGCGCTAGGATGCTGTCCAAGCTCTGCCGGAGATATTCCGGCTTTTCCTTCCGGTAAACCGAAAGCAGGACGGAAAAATCCATCAACGCGCCTTCTTTCCAAAAGCATTTTTCTTATCCGGCGGCGTCCGCCAAAAGGGATATCCGGTTTTATTATATCAAAACCCTTCCCCATAATCAACCTAAAAATACAGAAACTTCCCCGCCCGCAAAACTCTGGCAAATTTCCGCCCTCCTTTTCTGCCTAAAACAGCGTTTTGGCCTCCCTCCCCGGCCGGTTTCGCAAAAAGTTTCACGCGGCCGCAGAATCCGACGCTTTTTGCGCCCGCGCCGCGCTATTCTATCCATAGAGGCCGGCTTGTCCGGCCGGAAAAAACGGAGGAGGATTCCCATGCCCGTTACTTTCTCAAATCAGCAGGATACCCTGACCGCCTACCTGGCAGGGGAACTGGATCACCACAACGCCGCCGCCATCCGGGAAGCCGTTGACGAAATGGTGGAGGGCGCACTGCCCAAGACCCTGGTCCTGGACTTCGAAAAGGTCCCCTTCATGGATTCCAGCGGCATCGGCCTCATCATGGGCCGCTACCGGACCATGGAATCCGTGGGCGGCTCCCTAATGGTGGAGCACGTCTCCCCCCAGCTGAAAAAGCTCATGAATCTTGGCGGCCTTTCCCGCCTTCCCATCACCATCCGCTGACGAAAGGACGGTACCGACATCATGAAAACCCCGTTAAATGAAATGCTCCTGACCTTCCCCAGCCGCTCCGCCAACGAGGCCTTCGCCCGAGCGGCGGCGGCGTCCTTCTTAGTCCAACTGGATCCCACCGTGGAGGAACTGGCCGACATCCGCACCGCCGTCAGCGAGGCCGTGACCAACTGCATCGTCCACGCCTACCGCAACACCCTGGGTAAGATCCGCATGACTGTCCGGATCTGGGAAAATCGCCGCATTACCATCCAGATCAAAGACACCGGCTGCGGCATCCCTGACGTCAAACAGGCCATGGAGCCCATGTATACCACCTGCGAGACCGGCGAGCGCGCAGGACTGGGTTTTGCCGTCATGCAGTCCTTTATGGACCGGGTGACAGTCCGCTCCACTCCCGGCCGGGGCACCACCATCACGCTCCAGAAAACCCTTAGCTCCAGGGACGAGCCTTATGAGTCTCAGCGGGGATAGGGACGCTTTCGTCTCCGCCAACCTTGGTCTTGTTCACTCTCTCGCCCACCGGATGAAGGGCCGCGGCATCGAATACGAGGAGCTGTATTCCGCCGGATGCCTAGGCCTGGTCAAGGCGGTGGAGGGGTTCGACGAGACCCGCGGCCTGAAATTCTCCACCTACGCCGTGCCCGTGATCCTCGGGGAGATGAAGCGCCTGTTCCGAGACGGCGGCAGCGTGAAAGTCAGCCGTTCCCTGAAGGAATTTTCCCTGAAGGTGACACGGGAGAGGGAGCGTCTGTCCAAGTCCATGGACCGGGAGCCCACCGTTCTGGAACTGGCCGAAGCCATGGGCGAACCTCCCGAGCGGATCGCCGAGGCAGTGAGCGTCAGCATGCCTGCCCTTTCCCTGACCCAGTCGGAGGAAGACGGCGGCGGCCAGCTGGACCTGGAGGTAGAAGCCCCCGAAGAAAACCTCTCCAACCGCCTGGCCCTGCGGGATCTGCTCTCCCGGCTGGACAGCCGAGACCAGGAGCTGATCACCCTCCGCTATTTTAAGAACCTGACGCAGACTCAAACCGCCCAACGGTTGGACATGACCCAAGTCCAGGTATCCCGCCGGGAAAAGAAGATCCTGACCCTTCTCCGTGCCCAGCTGCTGGAGTAACCGGCGTGTCGCCGGTCCCAGTTCGACGCGGCCGTTCTGTCTCGGGACGGGCTTCGGTAGGCGCGCGATAAGCTGCGCGCCTCTGTAAGAAGTTCCCCGCATCTCCGCAACTTCCCCGTAGGAAAAACTAAGTTTTGGGTCAAGCCTTTTGAAAAAGGCTTGACCCAAAACTTATCCACAGATATCTGCGATCGCCTGGGCAAAAATCGCCGCCGACAGCAGCAGCTGGTTAATTTCAACAAACTCGTCGTCGCCGTGCATCCGGTTGTCCACGCCCTCCTTGGCGCAGCCGAAAGCCACTCCGTTCTTCAAATGGTGGACGTAGGTGCCGCCGCCGATGGACACGCACCGCCCCTTTTCACCGGTATACTCCTCGTAGCACCGCAGCAGCGCCTTCACCAGCGGCGATTCCGCCGGAACGTGATGGGGCGCGTACACCGCACAGGGCTCCAGCGTCACGCCGCCCTCTGCCAACCGGTCCCGGATCACATCCCGAAGGTTTGCGTCGTTGGCCAGTATGCTGGCACGGCAATCGAATTCGCCCCGCAGCGCCCCAAGATCGTAATGGAAAATGTCAAAGCTGATGGTCGTCGCCCCGGAAAGCTCATCCTCCATGGCAACGCCCGCCGCCTTGCCGCTCCAGTCCCCATGGGGGAAGACCCGCTCCACGGCTTTGAGCCGACGTAGCCCTTCGCAGTCCGCCAGCGGCAGCTCCGTCAAAAGCTGGATCAGCGCCGTCACTGCGTTGCAGCCGTCTCCGGGTCTCGACGCATGGGCGCCAACCCCCTTGACGTCGATCCGCATCAGTCCGCCTTCTTCCGAGACCGCAAAAGCCGCCCCGGTCTCCGCCGCCGCCCTTTGGCAGCAGTCCTCCAGCTCCCCGGCCGTCAGCCCCTCCACCAGAGCAAAAGCCTTGTCCGGCACCACGTTTAATTTGGTTCCGCCCTGGGCGGACACCAGCCGCGGCAGCGCCTTTTCCTCCTCGAAGGAGGCGGTGACTACGCCCCGGAGCCCGCCTTTTTCCAGATTGATCAGCGGGAAATCCGCGTCCGGCGAAAAGCTGGCCGGCGCTTCCTTTTCCCGGGCATAATAATACTCCAGGTCCGAGCTTCCGCACTCCTCGTCGGTCCCCAAAATTAGCCGGACTCCCCTGCGCAGCGGGATCCCCAGCTCCTTTACCGCCTTCATGGCATAAAGAGCCGCCACCGCCGGACCCTTGTCGTCGGCAGACCCCCGGCCGAAAATTTTTCCGTCCAGGACAACCGGCTCAAAAGGCTGCGTCACCGTCCAGCCGTCGCCTGCCGGCACCACATCCAGATGGGCCAGGATGTCCAGGCCGGCTGGCTGTTTCCCCAGATCGGCGGTCATCACGTAGTTGTCGTAGTTTGTGATGGAAAATCCCATCTCCCGGGCCAGCTCCATAGCTTCCGCCAGCGCCGCCGCCGGCCCTTCCCCGTAGGGTGCGCCCTCCTTTGGCTCCCCGCGGTCGCTCCGAACCCGCACCAGGCGGCAGACGTCCCGGATCAGACCCTCCCGATGAGCTTCCATATATGCCGTAAACTTTTCTTTCATTCTCAATACGCATCCTTTCGAAAAAAATTGCCGCTCTCCCGCTCCGCATCCCGGAATGCCTTGGGCGTCATCCCGGCGATGCTCTTAAACTGCCGGAAAAATTGTCCCCGGTCGCCGTATCCGGTCCGGGCGGCGATCTCCTCCACTGTCAGATCTGTTGCGGCCAGCAGCTCCTTCGCCCGCTCGATCCGCTTTTCGCCGATAAATTCGGTGAGGCTTCGTCCGCTGTACTCCTTGAAAATCCGGCTGAAATAGGAAGGATTGTAGAAGCATCGCTGCGCCAGATCGGCAAGCCCCAGCTTTTCGCAGCAGTGTTCCTCAATGTACGCAAGAATTTCCGGCGTGACGCTCCTCTGCCGCTTCCCAACCGCACCGGAATCCGGCAGCGCCATCTTCCGGAAGAGCTTTGTCAGCAGCACCGAGAGATATCCCCGGAGCACCGTGCGGTAGCCTGCCTCCTTGCGGCGGAATTCCTCGTACATCCCCGCCGCCGCCGTCTCGATCTCCAGCATCTCCCGCCCCTCAAAGGCGCAGAAGGGAGACGTCCCCGCCTCCGAGAGCCGGAATTCCTCAAAGGCCGTCAGGCTCAGCAGGGAAAAGGCGTTTTCCGAGTTGATCAGCTCCTCCCCCATAAATTCCGGTTTCAGAAGGATGTTGTAGTAGGTCATGGAGCTGTCCGTCCGAAAGGCGTGGGTCTGCCCATAGTTGATAAAGAGCAGCGCGCCACGATGCACCTCGTATTCCCTACCGCCCACCTCCTGCTGGCCGGAGCCCTCGGAAATGTAAACAATTTCCAGGAAATTGTGAGTGTGGACGCCTTCCTCCTGAGTGTTCACGTTGCGCTGAACCGTAATGTTTTCCCGCGGATCCAGCAGCTCATCGGCTCTGTACTGTACCACACTTTCACCTCCCGGATATCTGGCCTTTGAGATTATTATAGCATCTCCTACCGGAAAAATCCACCGTTAAACCCCGGAATCACATAAAATCCCATCTGCCGGCAATACTAACGCAGAAAGGAGCGGATCCCATGAACGAAAAAGACAAATCCAAGATCACAGCGGAGATTGACCGTCGCTTGTCCATTCTCAAGGAACACGAGCATGACCGGATTATCCAGACCGGAAACCAGTATGAGGAGCTGAACCAGGCTCTGGCCAAGGTCATCGCCATGCCTCTGATGGGCGAGCTGCAGAGCCTCCGCGACTACGTCGAAAGCCTGTAAGGGGAATTTTTGGGCAAGTCTGTTCCAAAAGGCTTGCAGGGGACTTGGGGGCAGAGACTTCAAGCCGGTAGATGGCAGCGATAGCTGACATTGTGCAGAGAACGGAACCCAACCCTGCCGCCGCAGCGGCCCAAACGCCGAAAGCAAAGGCGGTCCGCAGGCCGCCCGCGGATGACCCCGCGGCGGCATTTCTTTGAAATGCCGCTTAACGGATTTTCTGGAAATACGTGCCACGGCAAAACCGCGCCAGCGAGAAAAAACGTGTTGAACGCTTCGACTCGCTGGCGCGGTTTTTCATTTTGGAAAACGCTAGGAAGGCTTTTTGCGTCATTTCTGCCGAAATGCCGCCGGCGGGACATCGCCGGGGCGTCTGCGGACGCCCTGCCTTCGGCTGAGTGGCCGCGCCGGGCGCGGCGAAGCTGGATTCCGCTCTCTGCGGAGAGCGTCTCAAGGGCGCCGCCCTTGAGAAACCTGCAAGCCTTTTGAAAAAGGCTTGACCCAAAACTTATCTGCCTTGGTACTCCTGCAGGGATTTCACCGATTCCATCCCCTTTTCCAGCACCGCCTTGACGCCCTGGGCCGACGCCTGCGCCGCCGCAATGGTGGTGACGTAACAAACCCGCCCCTTGATGGCCGCCTTCCGGATGTAGCTGTCGTCCTGGGCAGACTGCTTCCCGACAGGGGTATTGATGATCAGGTCGATCTTCTTCTCCGCAATCAAATCGCCGATGTGGGGCGACCCCTCATAAATTTTGTTGACCTTCTCCGCATCCACGCCGTTTTTCCGGAGCATCTCCCAGGTCCCCCCGGTGGCCAGAATGGAAAAGCCCATCTTCTGGTAGTCCCGGGCCACCTGCAGCGCCTCCGGCTTATCCCGGTCGCTGACGCTGATAAGTACCGTCCCGCTCAAAGGCAGCCGGGTCCCAGTGGCCTCTTCCGCCTTGTAAAACGCCTCGCCGAAGTCGGGAGACAGCCCCAGCACTTCGCCGGTGGACCGCATTTCCGGTCCCAACACCGGATCCACCTCCTGGAACATGTTGAAGGGCAGCACCGCTTCCTTGACACCGTAGTGCCGGATGGCCGGCCGCTCCATTCCCGGCACCGGGGACGGCTTCCCCTCCAGGGCCGCGATGATGGTCGCCGTAGCCGCCCGCACCATGTTGATGCCGTAGACCTTGGAAACCAGCGGCACCGTCCGGCTCGCCCGGGGATTGGCCTCCAGCACATACACCACGCCGTTTTCAATGGCATACTGCATGTTCATCAGCCCGCAGACCCCCAGCGCCACCGCGATCCGCTTGGTGTAGTCCTCAATGGTGTTCACCTGCACCGGCGTCAGGGACACCGGAGGCAGCACGCAGGCCGAATCTCCGGAGTGGATCCCCGCCAGTTCGATGTGCTGCATGACCCCCGGCACAAAGCAGTCCGTCCCGTCGCACACCGCGTCGGCCTCCGCTTCCACCGCGTGGTTCAAAAACCGGTCGATGAGGATGGGCCGGTCCGGGGTGACCCCGATGGCCCCCGCCATGTAGACCTTCATCTCCCCGTCGTCATGGACGACCTCCATCCCGCGCCCGCCTAAGACGTAGGAAGGCCTCACCATCACCGGGTAGCCGATCCGCTCCGCCGCAGCCAGCGCCCCGCCGATATCGGACGCCATATCCGACTCCGGCATGGGGATCTGCAGCTTCTCCATCATCTCCCGGAACTGATCCCGATCCTCCGCCAGATCAATGGAATCCGGGGAAGTGCCCAAAATCCGCGCCCCTGCTGCCTGGAGCGCCCGTGCCAGATTCAACGGCGTCTGCCCGCCAAACTGGGCGATGATCCCCACCGGCTTCTCCTCCCGGTAGATGCTCATCACGTCCTCAAAGGTCAGCGGCTCAAAATACAGCTTATCCGAGGTGTCGTAGTCGGTGGAAACCGTTTCCGGATTGCAGTTGACCATAACGGTCTCATACCCCAGTTCCCGCAGGGCCAACGCGCTGTGGACGCAGCAGTAGTCAAATTCAATGCCCTGGCCGATGCGGTTGGGCCCGCCGCCCAGCACCAGCACCTTTTTGGGATTGGCGCTGACCGGCGCGGGATGGACAACCGGATGATAGGTGGAATAATAGTAGGCTGCGTCCGGCGTCCCGCTGACGTGGACCCCGTCCCAGTGCTCCACAATGCCCAGGGCTTCCCGCTTCTCCGCCACATCGGTCTCGGCGCAGCCCAGAAGCCCCGCCAGATACCGGTCGGAGAAGCCATCCATCTTGGCGGACTTCAGAAGTCCGTCCGGAATGTCCGCCAGCGTATGTTCCGCCACCTGTTCTTCCTCCACGATCAGTTCCTGCATGGCGGTGAGGAACTCCTTCTTAATTTTGGTCAGCTCCCATGCCCGTTCCACGGAAAGCCCCTTCTTCAGCGCCTCGTAAAGGATGAACTGCCGCTCGCTGGTAGGATTCTCCAGAAGCTTTTCCAGCTCCGCCAGCCCCAATTTTTCAAATTTCGGCACGTGCCCCAGCCCGTAGCGCCCGATCTCCAGGCTCCGGATGGCCTTCTGGTAGGCCTCCTTGAAGGTCCGCCCGATGCTCATGACCTCGCCCACCGCCTTCATCTGGGTGGTGAGCTGATCCTTGGCCCCCTTGAATTTCTCAAAGGCCCACTTGGCGAACTTGATGACCACATAGTCCCCGTCCGGCACGTATTTCGAAAGGTCCCCGTACTTGCCGCATGGAATCTCGTCCAGAGTCAGCCCCGCTGCCAGCATGGCGGACACCAACGCAATGGGGAATCCCGTGGCCTTGGACGCCAGCGCCGAGGACCGGGAGGTCCGGGGGTTGATCTCGATGACCACGATCCGATCGGATACCGGGTCATGGGCAAACTGGACGTTGGTCCCGCCGATGACCCCTACGGATTCCACGATCCGCATGGCCTGCTCCTGGAGCCGGTCCTGGACCTCCTTGGAGATAGTGAGCATGGGCGCGGCGCAGAAGCTGTCGCCGGTGTGGACCCCCAGGGGGTCGATGTTCTCGATGAAACAGACGGTGATCATCTGCCCCTTGCTATCCCGGACGATCTCCAGCTCCAGCTCCTCCCAGCCCAGGATGGACTCCTCCACCAGCACCTGCCCCACGATGGAGGCCTGGATGCCCCGGCTGACGATGATCTCCAGCTCCTCCTCGTTGTGGACAAAGCCGCCGCCGGCGCCGCCCATGGTAAAGGCGGGCCGGATGACCACCGGATACCCCAGTTCCGCCACGATGGCCTTGGCCTCCTCCACGGAATAAGCCGGGGCGCTGCGGGGCATGTCGATGCCCAGATTTTTCATAGCTTCCTTGAAGGCGATCCGATCCTCGCCCCGCTCGATGGCGTCGATCTTGACGCCGATGACCTTAACGCCATATTCGTCCAGCACCCCGGCCTTCCAAAGCTCCAGGCAGAGGTTCAGCCCCGACTGGCCGCCCAAATTGGGCAGCACCGCATCAGGCCGCTCCTTGCGGATGATCTCGCTGACTCGCTCTACGTTGAGCGGCTCGATATAGGTGATGTCGGCGGTCCCCGGGTCGGTCATGATGGTGGCCGGGTTGGAGTTGACCAGCACGATCTCATACCCCAGCTTCCGCAGCGCCTTGCAGGCCTGGGTGCCGGAATAGTCGAACTCACAGGCCTGTCCGATGATAATCGGGCCGGAGCCGATAATTAGAATTTTGTGGATGTCCTCGCGTTTGGGCATAAAAACCCCTCTCTTTCCCTCTGTCTATCAAATAAAACGGAACCGGAAGGTTTCCCGCCCGATTCCGGTCTCAGCCGGAAGCAATCAAAAATTTCTAAAATCACGCCGCAGCCAGCGAATCCCCAGACATGTACGGATTCCGAACCAGAAGCCGAATCTCCGAACTTTGTCAGGAACCCCGTGCCCTCCAGAAAGTTCCGCCCTCTTTCCGCATATAAATCAATACGGACAGCCTTTTCCGAAAAGCGGCAGCTGTAAAGCCGCACCTCGTCCATCCGGCTGCAAAGGCCGTGCAACTCCTCCCTACGCCTCAACGGCGCGTCGAAAATCAGCTTCTCCGGCCTGGAGATCTCTCCCAGCGCCCGGGTATCCAGCACCTCCCGGCACTTCTTCTCCCGAACATAGCGCCGCATCCATCCCTGTTCATCGGAATCCTGGTATGCCCGTATCTGCCTGTTTCCTCTCCTTTAAAACATTCCGTTCTGCCCGAACCGGACGCCAAACAAATTCGCCTTTACCCTTCGCTTGCTGCAGAGTATTCCGTTTCTATTTTACCGTTCTATCGCGGAAATTGCAAGAGAATTTTCCCATCCGCCGCATTTCAAAAAATTCACGGATTCAGCAAGGTTTTCCAACAAAAATCGACAAAACACAACATCTTGTGTTTTGTCTCGAATCTTCGCTTTTTCACATTTTCCACCACGCGAATGTGGATAACGTCTGCCAAAAAAGCCCGTTTTTCCGACTTTTCCAGATTGTTTCCCCAAAAATGTGGATAACCTTTCATTTCTCACTCCCCAACTGTGAATAACCGTGTGGAATGTGTGGAAAGGTTGTATTTCTCCTTGCTTTTTTACGTTCTGTATTGAATACTCGAAACAGAAATCCCACTGTTCCGGCCTTTTTTCAATTTTGCAATTATTCGAAGGATTCCCCCGTTTTTCCACAAAATAAAATTTTTTTCGGACTCTGAAAGCCGGCCCGGTGAATTTCCGTTTTTTCTTTTCTCCCCAAAATATAGAATCCAGCTTGATACGCCGCGGTTTTTAAGACCCGTGATTTCGTTTCTGAAGATGATTGACTGTTCAAAGGTCCGCAGCCCTGGGCTCCGCTCAAACGGCAGGCAGGAAAGCCATTCATGCGGCCCATAAGCGTCAGCGCAGCCTGACAGGACATGCGCCTATCCACCTAGAATACAAGCCTTTTCACAGCGCCACCCTTCAGACGGCAAAGCTCCTCCCCATCCATCGTGATTATAAAACCGCCGGATTTTCCCCTTGAAAAACAGAAAAAAACCGTGTATGATAAGTAATAGCGTATCAGCTGTCAGAACCGGAAAGCCGGCGTCTCCGCGGAGGAGCCCAGCCGGATAAGATCCAGTTCCAGCCCCTTGGAGCGCGCATAGCGGATTGTATAGCCGGTGCCGCCTTCTTCTCCCCGGCAGACGCCGATGAGGCGGGAGGCATGATCCACCAGATAACGATTCCGCTTGAGATAGCTGTCCCGCCCATATCGGTCCTCAACCGTGATCACCTGGCTGCAGTACCGGAGCAGCCGCCGGTGCCGCAAAGCCCAGTCCTCCGCCCAGCCTTTCGCCTGGCCGGGAAAGGGCATGACGGCTACCAGTTCCAGGTTCCGGAACGGCTCCCAAAGACTGGCGACAGCCTCACCGGCCCAGATATCGGCCCCCCGTGCCATGCCGCAGAGGAAGGTGGTATAGCCTTCATCCACGGCAGCCAGGATCCGGGCCTGCAGCCGGTGTTTTAACGCGTCGATATAAGGACTATCCTCCTGATAAGGCGTACAGATTTTTTCGGGCCGGTGGCCGGTAAAGCAGACGGTGGTCTCCCGTTCCATGCGCTCTTCTCCTTCTATAAGCTTTTCCTCTTTTTATTATACGATATTTTGGGGATAGTTTGTTATGGAACTATGAATTTTAAACATTTGTTTGAAAGGTTGCAGCAAAATGGACTTTTTAAAGCGAACCTGGGCAGAAATTGATCTGGACAGCCTCCGCACCAACACCGAAGCGGTACGAGGCTGCCTTTCGGATACAACAGAACTCCTGGCGGTGGTAAAGGCTGACGCATATGGCCACGGGGACCGGATGGTCTCCCGGGAACTGGCCGGAATGGGAGTGAACCGCTTCGGCGTCTCCAATTTTGAGGAGGCCGTCGGACTGCGGAATGCCGGCATTGGCGGTGAGATCCTGATTTTCGGCGTAACGCCGCCCACTTTGGCAAAAGAGCTGGCGGAATACCGGGTAACCCAGGCAATTCTCAATTTCGACTATGCCCGGCAACTGAGTCAGGCGGCACAGCAGGCGGGCGTTACGGTTGAGGGACACCTCAAACTGGACACGGGGATGGGACGGATCGGCTTTGTAGTGGGAAGGCCCTCCGGAGCAAAGGAGACGCTGGCGGCGGCCTGCCGACTGCCGGGGCTACGTGTCACCGGGGCGTTTTCCCACTTTTCCTCCTCGGATGATCTTTCGGAGGAAGGGGTGCGCTACACCCGGGAGCAGTACCTGCGGTTCCGATCTGCGACGGAGGAGCTGAAAGCGGCAGGGATTTCTCTTCCGTTCCTGCATCTGCAAAATTCCGCCGCGATCGTCAACTATCCGGAGTATCAGTTTGACGGCGCTCGGGCGGGGATCATCCTCTATGGCCAGCCGCTGGACTACTTGCCCGGGCACAGTCTGGCGCTCAAGCCGGTGATGAGCCTCCGCTCCACTGTCGCCATGGTCAAAGACGTCCGGCCCGGCGACTGCATCAGCTACTCCCGCACTTTCCGGGCGGAGCGGCCTATGCGGATCGCCACCGTACCGGTGGGATACGCCGACGGCTATCTCCGGGCCTTCTCCAACAAGGCGGATGTGCTGATCCGGGGGCGGCGGGCCCGGGTCGTAGGAAATGTCTGCATGGACCAGATGATGGTAGATGTCACTGGCATCCCAGACGCGGCCTGCGGCGACCTGGTGACTCTGGTTGGGCGGGATGGAGATGCGGAAATTACCTTCAGCGAACTGGCGGCCCTGGCCGGAACCATTCATTACGAGCTGCTCTGCCTGGTGGGGAAACGGGTCCCCCGGCTTTACCTCCGGGGAGGTGAGGTAGTGAAGGTCCTGGATTTCAACCGCGTCTGAACAGGAGGCTATATGAATCTTTATGCCCTTCCCCCGGCGTCCGGCGGGGAGATCACCGACATTCTCTGGCAGGCCGGAGAGCTCCGGGTAGAGCGCATTGTCTCCCGGGGCGACGTGTCCCCGGACGGTTTCTGGTACGATCAGGAAGAGGATGAATGGGTGGCGGTTTTGGAAGGCGAGGCGGAGCTGGAGTTCGACTCTGGGCGGGTCGCTCTCCGGCGGGGGGACACTTTGCTGATCCCCGCCCATCGGCGGCACCGAGTGATCCGCACCAGTGCGGGGCCGCCTTGTATTTGGCTGTGTGTTTTCGGCATGCACCGCTGATTCGGATAAAAAAGGATCGCTGGATGCGGATTTTAGTGGATGCCGACGCCTGCCCGGTCAAGGAGATCATCCTACGGGAGGCGAAACGCCGGGAGATCCCGGTCATCATGATTATTGATACCAGCCATGAACTTCACGACGGCTACAGCCAGGTCATCACCGTGGACAAGGGCCGGGACAGCGCGGATTTCAAGCTCATCAGCCTGCTGCTCCCCACGGATATCGTCGTAACCCAGGACTTCGGCGTCGCGGCTATGGCCCTGGGGAAAGGGGCCCGGGCACTGAATCAGAACGGGATGGCCTACACGGCAGAGAACATGGACCGGCTGCTTTTCGAACGGCATCTGGGCCAGAAGGTCCGCCGGGGCGGCGGCCGCACGGCCCATCCCCGCAAGCGCACTCCGGACGACGACCGGGCCTTTGAAATGGAACTCATTCGGTTTCTGGATCAATGAGTCAACGTGAAAAATTTCAAAAAACGCTCTCCGCTGCACGGTGGAGAGCGTTTTCACACCATTTAGGAAGGTTGAATTTTTTTTTCGGTTATGCTATGATGATAGCATCGTTTCAGAAAACACATCCCATTGGAAGGAGGCCGGACATGCGTACAGACGCGGAACAGGTTTTGCATGCAGCAGAAGACGCGGGCGCGTTGGCCCGGCTGATTGAACAGTACCGTCCCTTTATCCTTCGAGAGGCTGGCATCGCCTGCCGCCGCTATCTGACCGAGGAAGACGACGAATGGTCTATCGCCCTGGCCGCCTTTTCTCAGGCTGTAACCGAATACACACCGGATAAGGGCGGCTTTCCCGCCTTTGCCCGGCTCGTCATACGAAGAAGGCTTATCGACTACTATCGCAGTCAGAAGAAGTTTGAAGCGGAGATTCCTGCCTCTCACGCCTTTTCGGAACCGGAGTCCGGCGTGGATCCCGACGCGCTGTCTGCGGCCGTGGCGGAGCGGCTGGCGGAACAGCCGGAGGAAAATCCACTGCCCGATGAAATCCGGGAGATCAGCGCCACCCTCATCGGATACGGGTTTTCCTTCATGGATCTGGCCGACTGCTCGCCAAAAGCGGAAAAGACCCGCGCCGTCTGCGCCCGGGCAGTGCGCTATCTGCTGGTAAATCCGGTCCTGCTCGCGGAGATGCGCCGGACCCGAATGCTTCCAACAAAAATTTTAGAAAAAAATGCGGAGGTACCCCGAAAAATTTTGGAGCGCCACCGAAAGTATATAATAGCGGCAGCGGAAATCCTTACGGGAAATTTCCCGGGACTCGCCGCATACTTACGTTTTGTAAAGGAGGAAGGATTCGGATGAAAGCGGTAATCGTCGGAGTGCAGGGCCGGTATGCCGCCGTACTCACGGAGGACGGCCGCGTCACCCGAGTCCGGAATCGGGGATATGCAGTGGGACAGACGGTAGAGCCGGACAACCTCTCTGCCATATCTCCCCTCAAAAAGGCTGCTGGATGGACGGCCGCAGCTGCTGCAGCCATCGCCGTCTGCTCAGGGGGCGCGTATCTTTACGTCTCTCCTTATGCCTATGTCAGTCTCGACGTCAACCCTTCTGTGGAATACGTTCTGAATCGGTTTGACCGAGTGCTTCAGGTGACTGCGGTCAACGAAGACGGAAGCCAGATTCTGGAGGGTGCACGCCTGACCAACAAACCCATTGATGACGCTGTCCGGGAGACCCTGGATCGTATCGCTTCATCAGGGTATTTTGAGGAAACAAAGCCAAACGGCCTTGTGATCGCCGCATCCTGCCAGGATGAAAAGGCATCGGAAAAGCTGGCGCTGCGCCTGGAACAAAGGGCGCAGGAAGAGACCGGCAGCCTGAACGCCAAAGTCGAGGTGGCAGCCGTCACCGTATCCCAGGAGCGGTATGAGGAAGCGAAAAATCTGGGCGTTACCCCCGGCAAGCTTGATCTGGTGGAGCAGCTGAAGTCCTCCGTGGAGGATCCTGACAGTGTGGACACCCAAGCATGGCTGAGCCAGCCGGTGGTGGAAATCATGAACGAAATAAAAGCTTCCCAGGAAGGCCAGCCGCAGACGTCATCCGGAGACTCCGATGTCAGTTCCTCTGACGCGGAATCCGGAGAAAGCAGTACCGAAGAGGACGCCTCCCAGGAGCCCACACTCCCGGAGAGCGCAGAGCCTTCGGTTGACCCAATTACGTCAGAGCCGGAATCCCAGTCCCAGGAGGGACAATGGGAACCCTCCCTGCCGGAAGAATCCTCCGCAGAGTCCTCTGACGGCTCTTCTGAACTTGCCGTTGTGGAAGAGCCCCTCGGCAAACCAGCTGACAAACCAAAGAATCATGCAAAGAGGAAGGAGGGCATCAACGGCCCGGTAATCCCCCTGGCTCCCTGAGCGCCACCGGAAAACCGGCATTTTGGGCAAAATTGCTGCAAAAGTTGGGGTGCAGAAGTTTTGCTGCTGGACACGACAATCAAACAAAAGCCTGCAAAGCCATTCCACTGCTTTGCAGGCTTTTGTTTTTTGCTTCCCTCATTCGATCATCTTGGCATACTCCTTGGGGGACATGTCAAATTCCCTCCGAAACTCCGTGGACAGATAGGTGGGAGAACAGTATCCCATAATGTAAGAAATCTGGGCGATGGTGTACTTTCCTTCCCCGATCATCTCCTTGACTTTCTCCAGCCGGACCAGCCGGACGTATTCGGAGATGCTCCGGCCGACCTTTTGCTTAAACAGGCTGGACAGGTAGGAAGAGCTGAGATTCAGCTGCCTGGCCAGCCACGGCAGCGTGATGGTGGAGCTGATATTTTGATGGATCAGGTCCACGCATTCGCTGATGTACTTGTTGTCCACCGACACCTTCAGCTTGGTGGGGACTTTGACCACCACCGCGTCGGACAGGATATTCCGCACAGCGGTGATAATCAGCCGGGATAGCTCACAGGTGATCATGTCATCCCCATAGAGCAGCCCCTCCTTCTCCTCCCGAATCATGGAGCGGATAATATTGAGGCAGGCTTCGTCGCAGTAAATGACCCGATCCGCCAGAGTGTCCGGGCTTACAATATCCCCATCAAAGGTGACGGTCAGAAAGGACAGCGGCGCCTTGCCGTCGGACTGCTGGATGTGGAACTGATGGGGGGCAAAGAAGATCATCTGGCCTTGGCCCAGCTGATAGGTGGTCCCGTCCACCTCGCAGATCATCCGCCCCTTGTTGACATAAGTCAGCTCCCAGAAGGGATGTTCCTCACCATGAAACTTAAACTGCTTGTCCTTTTCCTGGTAAAGGACGGTATACAACGTCTGTACGTTGATATTGGGGACAAAACCCCGCCCGGTGAGGATGTTGGCGGTAGGCGTGATAATTTTCGGGGACTGGTAGTAAAGCCGGTAGCTGAGCCGGCACTCATAGGGCAGAAGTGCGAACTGCACGCCAGGATGAATGGATAGCGTGTGGTCAAAAAGAAACTTTTGGATCATGCTGTCCGGGGTGCGCACAAAGAGAAGCCCCACCCCGCTGATCGGCTCCAAAACCACCTCTTTTTCGAAATGCCAGAGGCTGGATCGGATACGGGTATCGTCCTCGTAGACTGACTGGCTGAATTCCGCATAGGCCTTCACATCCTTGAGCGGAGCGCCGAAGGCTTTGAAATTTGCGGGATTGACTTCTTTTAGTAGCATAGAACGCCCCCTTCCATCCTTTTCTACTTACTATCGTACCCCATTCAGAAGGCCGCTGTCAAGGGAAGTACCTGCAGTTTCTTTCAAAATTTTATGATTTTATTCTGGATTTTCACGATTTTCTGGTTGCAGGAAGGAGAAAATCGTGGTATGCTGAAGAAAACCAATCAGAAAGGACCGCGTGCGATGAATCTTCCCAAGGACCCCGTCATCCTGCTCAGTTACGTCAACACCCAACTCCGAGATTTCTACCCCAACCTCGAGGACCTCTGCAAGAGCCTGGGCCTGGACCAGTCCCAGCTGGAGCAGACCCTTCGGACCATCGGATATGAGTACCAGCCCTCCCGGAACCGTTTCGCATAAGCCAAAAATCCCCGGACGCCGAAAAACGTCCGGGGATTTTGCTGCAGTCAGTTCTGATAGTAGTCGTGGACCGCCTGGAAGTAGGCGTCGATGTTCTCCCACTTACCGTGAGGCGGGATGTCGCAGCCGGAGGAGATGATAAAATTCGGATGCTCCGGGCAGCACTGTGCCATCAGGTCCAGCGTCGCCTTCCGAATGGACTCCGGCGTGCCGCCTGCAAACTCGCCGGCGGGATCGATATTTCCCATGGCGATGATGTCCGCCGGGATGTGGGTGAGCATCTCCTTCATGGAGATGGCGTTGCCAAAATGGTAGGCCGCAGAGCCGGTACGGAGGATGGAGTCGATCATCTGGATGGTGTTGTTGCCGCAGTTGTGATAGATCACGACAAAATCATCGGTCTGAACAGCCTCCACGATGCGCCGGACATAAGGCTCGGAAAATTCCTCGGCCATGGCAGGGGAAAGAAGTCCGGTGAGGGGCTCTGCCATGACGATGCCGGCTGCGCCGGTTTCCTTATACGCCTGGATGTACGGAATCAGAAAGGCGGTAGCCTTCTCCATGGCGGTGTGGACCATCTCCGGCTCGGCGTAGCAGTTGACCAGGGCCTCGGTGACGTCCATCAGCCTTCCGGCCAGGGAAAACGGCCCGATAACTCCCGCAAAAACCGGCCGGTCGGTGATCAGTCCGCAGGCCTTGCGAATGGCTTCAATGTAAATGCCGGTCCGGGCGGCGCCTACGGCAGGCACCTCCAGGGCTTCGGCCTCCTCCAGCGTAGAAATCAGCTGCCCGGTAACGGTCGGGACTTCATCATCGGAAAAACGGATGGTGCAGCCGAAGGCTTCGGCCTCTACGGAAAGATCCATCATGCTGACGGAAGCGGCAGAATCCACTCGGTCGGCCACAACCTTCATACCCTGGGCTTGTAAATCGCTGTCTGAAGTCAGCTGGCGCACGGTGACGCCGGTCAATTGAACGCTGGGGAAGGACAGAACAGGCATCGTTTTTTTCACCGGTGCGTCCCGCCAGTCGGCCAGCCATTGCTTTACGTTCATCGAAAATCCCCCTTTGGCTTTTGTATCCTCATCATATCATGTTTCGCCGCCGGATTCTTTTCAAATTTTTGTATTTTTCGGACAGGATTTAGAAGGTTTCAGATGATTAGCGATTTTATAGGAATTCTCTCATAAAAAGCGCCGCGGCAGCGGAAAAAACAGTTTCTTGCGTTTTTTCCCGCTGCTGCGGCGACGGGGAACTTCCGCTCTCTGCGAAGAGCAGCGCAAGGGGTTCTGCCCCCAAGGCCCCTGCCAGCCTTTTGAAAAAGGCTGGACCCAAAACTTACTTGGCTGATTATGCGTTCTTATTCCGGATGTACTCGTCGATGGCTTTGGCTGCCTGCTTTCCGGCGCCCATAGCCAGAATTACCGTAGCCGCGCCGGTGACGGCGTCACCGCCTGCATAAACGCCCTCCCGGGAGGTGAGCCCGGTCTCCTCCTCGGTGATGATGCAGCCGTGACGGTTGGTATCCAGACCAGGGGTGGTGGACCGAATCAGGGGATTCGGGCTGGTGCCGATGGACATAATCATGGTGTCCACTTCCAGCTCGAACTCGCTGCCCTCCTTGGCAATGGGGCGGCGGCGGCCGGAAGCGTCTGGCTCACCCAGCTCCATTTCTACGCACTTCATGCCGCGGACCATGCCGTCGGCATCACCCAGGACCTCTACCGGATTGGTGAGGGTCTTAAAGATGATACCCTCCTCCATGGCGTGCTCCACCTCTTCCTTCCGGGCAGGGAGTTCTTCCATGCCGCGGCGGTAGACAATGTAGACGTTTTCCGCGCCCAGGCGCTTGGCGCAGCGGGCAGCGTCCATGGCCACGTTGCCACCACCGACAACGGCGACGTTTTTGGAGTGCTTGATGGGGGTCTTGGAGTCGGGGCGGTAGGCTTTCATAAGATTGATCCGGGTCAGATACTCATTAGCGGAGTAGACGCCCTTAAGGCTCTCACCGGGAATGCCCATAAACCGGGGCAGGCCCGCACCGGAACCGACGAACACCGCTTCGTAGCCCCGCTCGAACAGCTCGTCGATGGTCAGAACCTTGCCGATGACCATGTTGGTCTCGATGTCCACACCGATGGCCTTCAGATTGTCAATCTCCTGCTGCACGATGACCTTGGGCAGACGGAACTCCGGGATACCGTAAACCAGCACGCCGCCAGCCAGGTGCAGGGCTTCAAAAATCGTAACCTGATAGCCCAGCTTGGCCAGGTCTCCCGCAGCGGTCAGCCCGGAAGGGCCCGCGCCGATGATGGCGACCTTATGGCCGTTGGGTGTCGGCATCTTTGGGGCATTCTGGTTGTGCTCCCGGTGCCAGTCGGCGACAAATCGCTCCAGGCGGCCAATGGCCACCGGCTCACCCTTGATGCCCCGGACGCACTTGCCTTCGCACTGGTTTTCCTGGGGGCAGACGCGGCCGCAGACAGCCGGAAGAGAGCTGGAACGGGAAATGATCTGATAAGCACCTTCGATATCCTCGTTGGCCACCCGCTCGATGAAGGCGGGGATGTCGATGGCCACCGGACAGGCGGAAACGCAGGGCTTGTTCTTGCAGTTCAGGCAGCGGCGAGCCTCGTTGACCGCCATTTCATATGTATAGCCCAGGGCGACCTCATCAAAATTCTTGTTGCGGACGTTGGGATCCTGGGAGGGCATGGGACATTTTTTCGGGTCCATGTTGCGCTGAATCGCCATGGTCATTTGACCTCCTTTTTGAGAAGATTGCAAGCGGCTTCCCGGGCGTGCTGTTCGAAGTCCCGGTACATGGTGCCGCGGTGCATCGCCTCATCAAAATCCACCAGATGGCCGTCGAAGTCCGGTCCGTCGACGCAGGCAAACTTAGTCTCCCCGCCCACGGTCAGGCGACAGCCGCCGCACATGCCGGTCCCATCGATCATGATGGGGTTCATAGACACCACGGTCTTAATGTTGTATTTCTTGGTGGCCTGACAGACAAACTTCATCATGATCAGCGGCCCGATGGCGATGACCTCATCATACTGGTTGCCCTCGTTGATGAGCTTTTCCAGGGCGGCGGTGACCAGGCCCTTTTCGCCGTAACTGCCGTCGTCGGTCATCATGCAGAGCTTATCGGAGGCGGCCTTAAACTCCTCTTCCAGGATCACCAGATCCTTGTTCCGAAAGCCCACAATGGAATGAACCTCCGCACCCAGCTCATGAAGCTTTTTCGCCACGGGATAGGCGATGGCGCAGCCCACGCCGCCGCCAACCACCGCGACCTTTTTCAGGCCCTCCAGGTGGCTGGCCGTGCCCAGGGGTCCGACGAAATCGTGGAGGGAATCCCCCTCCTCCAGGGTGTTCAGCTCCATCGTAGCGCCGCCGACGATCTGGAAGATGATGGTGACGGTCCCGGCCTCCCGGTCATAGTCGGCAATGGTCAGCGGGACGCGCTCGGAGTCCTCTTTGGCACGGAAAATAATAAACTGACCCGGCTCAGCCTTCCGCGCGATCAGCGGGGCCTCGATGACCATTTTGGTCACCGTCGGGTTCAGCGGTTCCTTTTTCAGGATCGTATACATGGAAACAAACTCCTTTCCAGGATTTCCTTGAAAATAGCTAACATTTCTATTATAACGGTCTTTGACCCATTTGGCAATATCTATCGTTCTAGAAAATTTCGGCCCGTCCGCCGGCCAAATTTGTTCGTTTTCGGAAGATTCCAGGTAAAGCTCCTCCGCCTCCTGCTGAACCTGCTGCAATTCCTCCACAATATCGGTAATTTTGTTAAACAGCATCAGATACAGTTTGCGATAATCCGGCATATCATCATCTCCCGCTCTATTTTAGCTCATTTCGAGCTTGGAGTCAATAGAACAGATTGTTCTATCCCATAATGAAATGGGAGGCGATTTTGATATGGAAATGCGGTTACGCGACCTGCGTGAAGATCATGATTTAACACAAAGGCAACTGGGTGAATCCATCAATTTACCTCAGCGTACCTATTCCAGTTATGAAACGGGCAACCGCATGATTCCCCCCGAGGTTTTGTGCGCCTTGGCGGATTTTTACGGCGTCAGTGTGGACTACCTACTGCGGCGAACGGACATTCCAGAGCCCGCCGATCAGCTTCTGCAAAAGCTCCGCAGCAAGCAGACCGAATAACGACCGAACGTGCCGATACACAAAGGAAAGTTTTACTCGATTTTTTCAAAAAATCGCAGGGGCGGAGGGGGCAGCGCCCCTCCTCTCTCACCGCAGCGAGCGAACCCCCAACTCTTTGCGGCCCGGCCGCAAACAAAAAGGAAAAAGGCGGCCCGCAGGCCGCCCGCGGATGTCCCCGCGCTCGGATTTTGCAAGCAAAATCCGAGGTAAAAACTTCCTAACATTTCCCCACGGCACAATTGCGCAAGCAAAGCGCTCCGGGCAGGAAAGCCGTCCGGCCGCAGACGTTTTTAGAAATCCACGTCCAGGTCGTAGTAACAGGCTTTGAGAAGTTTCTCCATCTCTTCCTGGGTGGGGATACGGGGATTGGAGCCGGTGCAGGCGTCGGCAATAGCGTTTTTGGCCACCTCCGGCAGCTTCTCCAGGAATTCCTTCTCGTCGATGATGCTCCTATCGGCGATAACGCCGCCCTCGCCGTAATTCTGGATGGACAGCGGGATGTTGAGGGCCTTGTTCATCTCCCGCAGTTCCTTGACCAGAGCTTTGACCAGGCAGTCGGTGCAGGCGCCCTCCAACCCCATGAAGCGGGCGATCTGGGCGTAACGCTCAGCGGCCTCCGGATTCTTGGCGTTGAACTGAATGACCTTGGGCAGATACATGGCGTTGGCCGCGCCGTGAATGATGTGACCGCCGGAGAAAGCCGCGCCGGTCTTGTGGGCCATGGAGTGGACGATGCCAAGCAAGGCGTTGGAGAAAGCCATACCGGCCAGACACTGAGCGTTGTGCATCCGGTCCCGGGCTTCCATATCGCCGTCATAGGATTTCTTCAGATCCGTATGGATCATCTTGATGGCGTGGAGGGCCAGAGGATCGGTGTAGTCGCAGTGCAGGGTGGAAACATAGGCTTCGACGGCGTGGGTCATGGCGTCCATGCCGGTGTGAGCGGTGAGCTTCTGAGGCATGGTTTCCGCCAGATCGGGATCGACGATGGCCACGTCTGGGGTGATGTTGAAGTCCGCCAGAGGGTACTTAATGCCCTTCTGGTAGTCGGTGATGACCGAGAACGCGGTGACTTCCGTCGCGGTGCCGGAAGTAGAAGGAATCGCGCAGAAATGGGCCTTGGTCCGGAGAGTCGGGAAGCTGAAGGGGGTGATCAGGTCCTCGAAGGTCGTCTCCGGGTATTCGTAGAACGCCCACATTGCCTTGGCCGCATCGATGGGAGAGCCGCCGCCCATGGCCACGATCCAGTCGGGCTGAAATTCCCGCATGGCTTCGGCGCCTTTCAGGACCGTCTCGACAGAAGGATCCGGCTCGACGCCCTCAAAAAGCTTTACCTCCATCCCGGCTTCCTTTAAGTACTGCTCCGCTCTCTGGAGGAAGCCAAACCGCTTCATGGAGCCGCCGCCTACTACAACAAACGCCTTTTTGCCGGTCAGATTCTTCAGCTCTTGCAAAGAACCTTTTCCGTGATACAAATCTCTGGGTAATGTGAACCGTGCCATACAGAATCTCTCCTTTTCCAGTCTGAAATGTCATGCGGGGCGCCAGGTCCCGTCCTTATCTTTGTTATTATTTTAACATTGATTTTTCTTTTTGGGTAATGTATAATAAATATGTCAGTAATGTCCCCCGCGAATACCGGACGTTCACCCGAATTTTTTTCCACAGGAGGCCGATTATGAACACGACGGTGCTGCGCTATGTGGTCGAGGTCAACCGGGTCCATTCCATCACCAAGGCGGCCCAGAATCTTTATATGGGCCAGCCCAACCTGAGCCGGGCGATCAAGGACCTGGAAAATGAGTTGGGCATCACCATTTTCAAACGGACTGCCAAGGGCGTTACGCCCACGCCCCGGGGAGAGGAATTTCTGGCCTACGCTCAGAGCATCACCGCCCAGCTGGACGAGCTGGAATCCCTCTACCGGCCCCGTTCCACCCAGGCACTGGAACTGAACGTCGCCGTTCCCCGGGCCAGTTACGTCACAGCGGCTTTTGCCGACTTCCTGAATAACCGGGCCGACCGGGAGCACATCAGCGTCCACTTCCGGGAGACCGACGCCATCAGCACCATCAACCTTGTCAGCAGCGGGGAGATGGACCTCGGGATGATCCGCTATCAGCTGCGCCATGAGGGCTATTTCCAGCAGCTGATAGCCGAAAACGGCCTGGAGGCTGAAACACTGCGGGAATTCAATCTGGCGGTAATTTTTGCAGAGGACCATCCTCTTGCGTCCCTGGCGGAGATTCCCTACCACAAGCTGGCTGGCTATCCGGAAATCGTCCACGGTGACTACCAGACGCCCTCCCTCTCCTTCCACCAGATCAAAAAGGGCGCGGAACTGGAGGCCTCCATGAAGCGGATCTACATCTACGACCGTGGAAGCCAGTACGACCTTCTCCAGCGGGTGAAGGGGGCCTATATGTGGGTATCTCCGGTCCCGGAGGACATTCTTCGCCAGCGGGGCATGGTCCTACGTCCCTGCCGGCTTTCGGGCATTCCCAACCGGGATGTACTGGTCCGCCCATCGGGTAAGGCACTCAGCGACGACTGTCTCCAGTTCATTGAAACGCTGCGGCAAAGCGCGAAGGCCAATTGATTTTTGGTCGCGAACTGTGTTATGCTGAGCATACGGCTTCTTAAGGGAAGCCGCGTGGACCGGACTTTTCTATGGAAACAGGGGAATGACAAAACGAAAGCATCAAAGAGATCCCCGAACGGCCCCGTAGCTCTCGGGACAGCATAGGGTTTTCGATAGAAGCGACGGCCGAGGGCGCCAACATTACACCGAAGGAATATGCCGACAAGAAACGGAAAGGGAAAAACCTTCGGTCGACGATGCTATCTATTACGGTTCCAACAGTCCACGGTATGATCACGGCAGACAGAAAAGATGGCGCTTTCTTGTTTTTCTTGTGAAATAGCTCTTTACAAAACGGGCAAAATCTGCTATACTAAATAACGGATTTTGTCTGTCCTCTTTTGGGGGTTGGAAAATGCTACTGTGGCTCAGCTGGTAGAGCAGCTGATTCGTAATCAGCAGGTCAGGGGTTCGAGTCCCCTCAGTAGCTCCACGTCGGAGCAAGCGTTAAAACGCTTGCTCCGATTTTTTGTAACGCCATATCTCCTCTCTAATCCTAGCCCCGCCCTTTGGGCGGCTTTTTTATTATTTAAAAAGATTTGTTTTAACCGCTCTCTCCCAAAAACCCAGATGCATGACGATTTCCATACTTTCCAAACGGCTCCTCTCTAAAAATTTTACACAGGGATTCATTTTCTAACCGGCGTCTAACCATCGCATGCTATACTAAAAACATAATATGGTACATCCGAAAGGTGTTTCATTTGAAAGGAGATTATTGCTATGAAATCAAATCGGATGAAAAAGCTTTTAGCCGCACTGGCAGCGGCAGCAGCGCTAAGCCTGAGCATCGCCCTGCCGGCATCTGCTGAGGGCGGCACTGGGATCTCAATCGACGGAGTTCCCTACGGCAGCATTGCCGAAGCGGTGGAGGCTGCAGCAGGGGGCGACACCATTCTGCTGGAAGACGGCGACTATGAAGCATCTGGCATCGACCTCACGAAAGACGTAATCATCCAAGGCTCCGACAGCACCAATATCTTTGTTGCGGATAAAGGCGGAAATGACTTCGGCTTCCGCATCTCCAACGGTGCCGCCGTTACCTTCGACAGCCTGAATATCACGGCAGACGAGACTGTAACCGGTGAAAACTCCATCCTGGCCCTGATCTTCATCGCCAATGACAGCAATGAGCCCGCCGAAATCCAGGTTCAGGACTGCACCCTGGTGAACGTGGGCGAGATCAAAGGATACCGCCACGCCATTTCCTTTGAGGGCAAAAGCCGTCCCGGCCCCGATATCCGCTATTTCAACCTGACTGTGGATGGCTGTTCCATCACTTCAGACAGCTATGGCATCGGCTCCGGGTTGGATAATAACAATCCCACTGTTTCCGACAGTACCCTGAAAGTGACCAATACGGAATTCAATACGGAAGGCGTTTCCTCCATCTATAACATCCACCTTCCCAAAGCCCTGAAATCCGTATACGTGGAAGAATGCTCCTTTAACTCTGTCCGCAGCGGCGGCATCAAGTATATCTACAGCGATTCCAACGAGGTCCGCATCATCAACAACGACTTCACCGGCTGCAACCAGGAACAGATCAGCGGCGCTTACGCCATTATGGCCACCACTCAGACTGCGGACTACGCAAATGCCCGGGCTTATAGCTATGCCACCGAGCTTTCCAACAACAAGCTGAACGGCCAGAACACCATTATCGCGGTAAAATCCCCTGTAGAGGTCATCTGGTTCCCCGACGGCCAGGCGTCCAACAATGTGACAGTCAATAACTACGGCGACGAAAACATCACCGACGAAGGCACCCGCTATGGCAAGAGCCTGTGGGGCGGCAATAAGACCTTTATCGTCCTGACGGATTTTGGCCTGTCCAGCACCGGTGTCTCCTTTGCGTCGAAGGATGCGGCAGCTCAGACCATTCAATACCGCTATAATGGCGAGACCTCCGGCGTTTACTCCAACTACTATCCCCTGGACACCTATTGGACGGAGGAGAATCCCCGTCACTGCGGCGCGTCTCTGGCGGATTTCGCAGAAGCCAACGCCATTACCCGCTGGTACCTGAAGGGCTCCAATGTTGAATTCACTCCAGACGCAGAGAACCCCTCCACCCTCACCGCTGAGGACGAAATTGCCAAGGTCGAGATCAATACCGCTACTGGTGACATTACCGTCACTCCTAAATCCGTCGGAACCACTTATCTTTACGGTGTAGTCGGCGGCGGTGCCTTTGAAATGACGGATAACACCTACACTCTGGATGAAAACGGCCTGCGTGTCCCGTCTCTGCCCAACAGCAAAACAGTGGTCTGCCCCATTACCGTCCAGGAGCCCTACATTCCTGTTCCGGATGTCGACTACCACCGCGTGACCGTCAACTATCTGGAAGACGGCACCGACGCCGTCCTGGCAGATGCTTATAAGTCTGCGCGGAAGGTCGAAGGCAGCCGGTATGATGTCACCGCTGAAGCTGCCAAGGCCATTGACGGCTACCACATTGTCCGCACCACCGGCGATGCGGTCACTGGATATCTGACCCAAGACCGCGTGATCAACGTCTACTACAGCAAGGACACCGAAGAAATTCCGAATGAGGATACCCCCTTGACCCCTCCCGTGGACCCCGAAACTCCTGGCGAAGAGATCTCTGAAGAGGAAATTCCTCTTGTTCAGCCTCCTCAGACTGGAGCAGCACGCACTGCTGCCTCCGTTGCTTTCGCAGCCGCTGCTGTCTGCGCTGTCGCCATTGCCATCCGGAAAAAGTCTAAATAAGCCTACAATCGTAAAAACCGCTCCGCAGAGCTGCCGGAAGGCAGTTCCCGCGGAGCGGTTTTTTGTTTACATCGGAATGGCAGTTGGGCGTATGCCGCCAGCAGTCTAAAACCGATAGACCGGATCCAGCTCCTGCAGCTCGCTGAGCGTGTCGATTTCAATGACATCTCCCTCTTTGCACTCCCGCGCCTCAATGTAAAACTCTTTGTTGTAGACGTCCAGCGGGACGTTGTCCCAGTAATTTTCCTTACCTCCCGGCGAGTGGTAAAGTTCCGGCAGGAACTTTGCCATCTTCTCCCCGTCCTCCGGCGTCCAGTAAGTAATGTCGTACATGTGGTAGCAGTCGGTGCCGCCCACCTTCATGCCGGTGACCCGGCCGTTTTTCATGATAAGCCGCCAGTCGTCGGTGCGGTCCTTGTGGACGCCCACATAGCTGGCGCAGTATTCGTACTTCCGGATCAGATCGGGATTCTGCAGGTAGAGGTCGGAATCCAGCACATACGCCCCGCCGAAAAGGTCCTTGACTCTCATGGCGGAAGAGATGTTGTTGGCCTCCTTGTAATCCGGGTTTTCCATAAAGATGATCTGCGGGTACTTTTTCCTCAGAACATCAAACTGCTCGCCCAGATAGCCCCGGACAATGTAGATCTCCTCGATCCCGGCGCGGACCACTGCGTCCAGCATAGTCTCGATCATGGGTTTGCCGTGGACCCGGATCAGCGCCTTGGGGGTGTTGAGGGTGATGGGTACCAGCCGGGACCCAAACCCCGCCGCCATAAAAATTGCCCGCCGCACCCGGTATGGTTCCAGCGCCGTCAGCCCCTCCCGGGTGATGTAGACGTTTTTCGTGCCGGGAATGTCAATGAGTTCCCGCTCCACCAGAGCGGGCAGCAGCTTGTTCACAACTCCTAGGGAAAAGCCTGTCCCGGCTGCCAGCCGCCGCTGGCTCAGCTTTTCCCCGTTATACCGCTCGATGTAAACAAGCATTTCAAATTCTTTTTTTGATAGCTCCACGCGTATAACCTCCCAAATTGCGCAAAATGTTCATAGGCTTATTATATCCCGTCCAAATGAACAAATCAACCGGCAAAAGGAACAAATGCGGCCGAATTTTTCCGTCCCGCCTCTCAAGTTCTTCCGGATCCTGGCCAGCAAAAGGCTTTTGTTACTTTGAACAGATTGCCCGGGTATCATTGAAATTTTAATTTTTTGAGTTTTTTAGAGAAATCAGAAGAATTTGGAAGAATTTCAGGGATACAGGAAAAAAGGTTTCAGATAATTCCGAAAAAATTGCAGAAAATTCCCGATTTTTCCCGAATATTTTGCAAAATCCCTTGACAATTGGATGGGTTGGCGATATAGTATATCTTGTATTTTTGTGTCTGCTGTTGAACACCGGACCCTATGCGCCGCTGTTTCCGGTTTGAAGAACCGGATAAAGCCTTTTGCGGGCGGCTGGCGTCAAAAGGCCGGTGGGTACAGATGTACTTCCAAATCCGCAAAGGGGGATGCAAGTATGGAGCGCGTTTCCATTGAACTCAAAAACATCTATCTCGACTATGAAAACGACCGGATCTTGGACAACGTTTCTCTTTCGGTCAAGGACGGGGATTTCGTCACCCTGCTGGGCCCTTCCGGCTGTGGGAAAACGACTACCCTCCGGATCATCGCCGGCTTTGTCCAGCCGGATAAAGGGGACGTCTACTTTGACGGAAAGCGGATCAACGACCTCCCCGCCTACAAGCGGCCGGTCAACACCGTTTTCCAGCGCTATGCGCTGTTCCCACACCTCAACGTTTTTGACAATGTGGCTTTCGGCCTGAAGATCCAAAAGGTGCCAAAACAGGAAATTCGAGAACGAGTCCTGCGGATGCTGGAGATCGTCGACCTGAAAGGCTATGATCGCCGCCGTATCCAAAAGCTGTCCGGCGGACAGCAGCAGCGGGTCGCCATCGCCCGGGCGCTGGTCAACAACCCCAAGGTTCTTCTGCTGGACGAGCCTTTGGGTGCTCTGGACCTGAAACTCCGCAAGGACATGCAGATCGAGCTGATGGACATCCACAAAAAGACCGGCGTCACCTTCATCTACGTCACCCACGACCAGGAAGAGGCGCTGACCATGAGCGATATGGTCGTCGTCATGAAAGATGGCGTGATCCAGCAGCAGGGCCGTCCCGAAGATATCTACAATGAGCCCAAAAACGCCTTTGTCGCCGATTTTATCGGCGAAAGCAATATTTTCGACGCCACCATGCTGGAAGATTATAAAGTCTCCTTCTGCGGGCAAACTTTTGAATGTCTCGACGCGGGCTTCGGCGTGAAAAAGCCTGTGGACGTGGTCATCCGCCCGGAGGACATCGATCTGGTGGAGCCTGGAAAAGCTGTCCTCACCGGCGTGGTGGACAATGTGGTCTTCAAGGGCGTCCACTACGAGATGACCATCAAGTGCGGCGGACTCTTCTGGCTGGTCCATTCCACCAAGTGCCAGGCCGTGGGTACCCAGGTGGGCCTGGACTTCGGTCCCGACGACATCCACATCATGAAACGGCTCTTTGACGGGGATGTAAACGTCGTGGAGGGCGAGGTCACTGCTGAGGACACCATCACCTTCATGGATGTGGAATTCACCCGGGAAAATCTGGGCCTCCCCCAAGGGACCCGGGTCCGCCTGACCATCAGTCCCAAGGACATCGAGGTCGTTTCCTCCGACCATGCGGACCTGACCGTCTACCTGGAGTCCCTGATCTACAAGGGTGATTACAACGAGCTTATCGTCTACACCCACGAACAGAGCCTGCTCCTCCACTCCTACCTGGACCAGCAGGTCGCCACCGATATCGGCATCAAGTTCCACACGGAGAACATCGCCGTAGAGCCTCTGCCGGCAGAGGAGGTGACCGGCGATGAAGGCTAAATCCAAATTTGCCGCGGTTCCCTACCTGGTCTGGATGCTGATCTTCATCCTGATTCCACTGGGTCTGGTGGTTTTCTTCGGCTTCACCACCACCGGCGGTGCCTTCACCTTTGACAATTTCACCGGCATCGTTAAATACGCCCACGTTTTCTGGAAGTCCATCTACCTTTCCGTCTTTGCGACGCTGATCTGCCTGATTCTGGCCTTTCCCCTGGGCTTTCTCATGTCCCGGATGAGTGAGGTGGGCCAGCGTACCATGCTGATGCTAATCATGCTCCCCATGTGGATGAGCTTTCTGTTGCGGACCTACGGCTGGATGACCCTTTTGGAAAACGAGGGGCTCATCAACAAATTCCTGGGCCTTTTCGGAATCGGACCCTTCAACATGATCAACACCCAGGGCGCGGTGGTGCTGGGAATGGTCTACAACTACCTTCCCTTCGCCATTATGCCGCTGCATTCCATCATGGTCAAAATTGACAAGTCGGTCATCGAGGCCGCCCAGGACTTGGGCGCCAACGGTTTCCATGTATTCTGCCGGGTCCTGCTCCCTCTGAGCATCCCCGGCCTTATCACCGCCATCACCATGGTCTTTGTGCCATCGGTGTCCACCTTCATCATCTCCCGGATGCTGGGCGGCGGCCAGAATATGCTCATCGGCGACCTGATCGAGCAGCAATTCCTGGGCAGCGTCTACAACCCCAACGTCGGATCGGCCATGTCTCTGATCCTCATGATCCTCATTCTGCTGATCATGGGTGTCATCAACCGCTTTGACGACGAGGAAATGGAGGGGATGCTGGTATGAAGAACGCCCGTCTCGGCTCCAGGATCTACATTGTGCTGTGCATGCTCTTTCTGTACGCGCCGATCCTGGTTCTCATCGTTTTTTCCTTCAACGAGTCCAAATCCCGGGCGCTTTTCACCGGGTTCACCTTCAAATGGTACCAGCAGCTCTTTGAAAATGAGCTGATCATGACCTCGCTGTTCAACTCCCTCCTCATTGCCCTGCTGGCGTCGGCCATCTCGGCGGTGGTGGGAACTATGGCGGCGGTGGGTATTTCCAAATTCGGCAAACGGGCCCGGGGTGTGATCATGAACGTCACCTATCTCCCAGTCCTTAATCCGGAGATTGTCACCGGCATCTCCATGATGCTGCTTTTCGTCTACTTCAAAAATCTTTTCGGCTTCCGGATGGGCTTCGGCACCGTTCTCATCGCTCACGTCACCTTCTGTCTGCCCTATGTGATTCTCAATGTCCTCCCCAAGCTGCGGCAGATGGACCAGAGCCTCTTCGAAGCAGCCATGGATCTGGGCTGTAACCCCCTCTCCGCCTTCTTCAAGGTGGTCATTCCCCAGATCATGCCCGGCATCACCGCCGGCTTTCTCATGGCCTTCACCATCTCCCTGGACGATTTCGTCGTCACCTACTTCACCTCGGGCAGCGGGTTCAAGATGCTGCCGGTCACTATTTATTCCATGGTGAAGAAAAAAGTCAACCCCCAGATCAACGCCCTTTCAACGATCATTTTCCTCATCGTCCTGGCGCTGCTGGTGGTCATGAACGTCGTCGAGGCGCGCCGGGCGAAGCGCCTGAATCAAAATTAGCCTGCCCGGCAATATTCTGCAAAGGAGATAGATACATGAAAAAAATCTTTGCTGTCTCGTTGACAGCGGCCCTGCTTTTGGGCACGTGCACACTGGCCACGGGCTGTGGCAACGGTTCCGGCGGGAACGGCGGAGGCGGTACTCTTTCCGTCTACAACTGGGGCGAGTACATTTCCGACGGTTCCGACGGAACCATGGACGCCATCGCCGAGATCGAGGAGCGCCTTGGCTGCTCTATCGTCTACGACCTCTACTCCACCAACGAGGAGATGTTCACCAAGATCCAGAGCGGCGCGGTAGACTATGATGTCATCATTCCCTCGGACTACATGATCTCCCGCATGATCGCCGCCGATATGTTGGAGCAGCTTGACTTTGCAAACATCCCCAACGCGGAAAACCTCATGGACAAATTCAAAAAGACCGACTACGACCCGGAGGGGCTCTACAGCGTTCCCTACACCTGGGGCACTGTCGGCTTAATCTATAACACCACCATGGTGGAGGAGACCCCTGACAGCTGGAACGCCCTGTGGGACGCCCGCTATGACCGGAAGATCTTCATGTTTTCCAACTCCCGGGACGCTTTCGGCATCGCCCTGAAGCTGCTGGGTTACTCCCAGAACACAACCGACGAGGCCCAGATCCGAGAGGCCGCTGACCTGCTCAAACAGCAGAAGGATGTCCTCCAGGCCTACGTCATGGATGAAATCTTTGACAAAATGGAAATCGGCGAGGGCGCGGTTGCCCCCTATTACGCCGGCGACGCCGTCACCATGATCTCAGAGAACCCCGACCTGGCCTACGTGCTCCCCAAGGAAGGCTCCAACGTCTTTATCGACGCCATGTGCATCCCCAAAGGCAGCCCCAATAAAGAGTTGGCGGAGAAATTCATCAACGAGATGTGCTCTACTGACATCGGCCTGGCCAATATCGAAAAGATCTGCTACTCCACCCCCCTCCAGAATGTCTACGACGCTTTGGACGAGGAAACCAAGCAGAACCCCATCATCTACCCAGATGACGAGACCCTGTCCCGGTGCGAGAGCTTCATCAACCTCCCCGATGAGACCAACGCCATGGTCCAGGACCTCTGGAACGAAATCATCGCGGAATAACCATCAACCGTCCGGTTCTCCCGGACGGTTTTTTACGAAATTTGAAAATTCAGAAGTTTTTTTGGAAAACAGCAAGAACCCCTTGCTTTTTCCGAGCATTCTCTGTATACTAAAGAAAAGAAACGCAAACGGCAGGCGTTTTCGGGGAAGCCGGGTGAAATTCCCGCGCGGTACCGCCACTGTAAAGCCAGATTACCGAGCCTGCCGGGTACTCCTGCTCCACGAGTTATGGACGCGGTACTGCACTGGCCTTCCGCCAACAGTCCCGCGCCCTCTGCCGCCCGCAGAGGGCGCTTCCATTTTCATTTTGGTGCCGGGAGCGCAGGAAAGGACAGAGTTTTATGAAAAAACAGACAAAAATTGCCATCGGCGCCGGGGTTTTAGTCGTAATCATCGCAGTCATGGCCTTGGTTTTCTGGAAATTTATGCCCCAGGGGACCAAGGGGGACAAGACCATTCAGATTCAGGTCGTCGTCTCGGAGGAGGATATCCGGGACTTCACCATCCAGACTGACGAAGCCTATCTGGGAGCCGCTCTTCAGAACGAAAAGCTTATCGAAGGCGAGGACAGCCAGTACGGGCTCTACATCACCAAGGTTGACGGTGTGGAAGCAGACGCTTCCAAAAACCAGTGGTGGTGTATTACCAAGGACGGCGAGCAGGTGAACACCGGTGCAGATACCACCCCCATCGCCGACGGTGACCATTATGAACTCACCCTCTCGACCTATTAAATGCGCTGGTCTCCGCACCCGTGAGCTGGTCCAGACCGCCCTAATGGGCGCGATCCTCTTTGTCGCCCAAGTGGTCTTTGCAGGACTGCCCAATATCGAACTGGTTTCCCTGCTGCTGATCCTGTACACCCTGGCTATTTCGCCGAAACAGGCGCTGGCTGCAGCCTACCTTTTCGCACTGCTGGAAGGACTGGTCTACGGCTTCGGTCTATGGTGGGTCATGTACCTGTACGTCTGGCCGGCGCTGGTCCTGGTCGTCTGGCTTTTCCGCCGGAATGATTCGGTGTGGTTCTGGACGCTGGTTTCCGCAGCGTTTGGCCTCTCTTTCGGTGCCCTTTGTTCCATTCCCTATGCCGTCGGCGGCGGGATTTCCGCAGGTGTGGCCTGGTGGATCAGCGGCATTCCCTACGACATCGCCCATTGTGTCGGAAATGCAGTGGTCATGATGCTGCTCTATAAGCCCCTGATCCGCTTTTTCCGTTCCCTGCAAAGCAAGCTGAACCATTACCATTCCTGAATATACAGAAACCAGCAGAACTCTTCCCGTTCTGCTGGTCTTTTTCTTTACCGCCGAAAACGAAACGCTAAAATCAACCCTACCGCTAACACGAGAACAGACACCCCCAGTAAAATCAGTGTGCTGCCTGCTGAAGCAGAAGCCATTTCCGAGCCGCCTGGCATCTGGAAGTCTCCGCCGGGGCTGAATCTGTTGTTTCCGCTGTCCGCATCACCGGGGAACTCGCCGTTGGTTCCATCTGGTTTCTGCGGCATCTCGGGAGCAGACATTTCTGCATCCATACCGCTGGTTCCATCCGGCCTTTGCGGCATCTCCGGCTGGGATGCGCCGGAGTTTTTCTCTTCCGCACCTGGCTGAATACCCGAAGCGAAGGCCCCATTTTCAAAAGATGGAATTCCTGCACTCGCCAGCGCCTTCATTTCGCCGTCTGGACTCTCACTAATTTGGCCGCCGCGGCCTCCAAATCCGCCGCCTATGCCGCCCATGGAGCCCATGTCCGAAAGCGTGATCTCCGACGCATCCACCAAAGCGGAGCGGTTCGAGGACTGGCCCTCGCTGGTGGAGGGAATCGTCCTATCCAGCTGTCCCGCGACGCTTTCCGCCCTGAGCTGGCAGAATGCCTGCAGCGTGGAAACCCCTATTTCAAACTCCTCATACGTACAGAATTTTGTCGGATCCTTCTCTACATACGGCGCGATCAGCGCAGTCGTTTTCTCGATTATGCCCGCAAAATCCGTGGACTTCAGAAAGTCCGCAAAATACTGATGGTAAAGCTCTGTATATTCTTCGCTGCTGAAAATCCACGCCTGCATGGGGCGATCCTCCAGAACATCGTCAATGGGATCATTGACAGCCGAGACGGTGTCCCCGCCCTGGAAGGTACCGAAAGCCAGATTGTAGTCCCAGGGGATCATGGAAAGCTGGCCGTCTTTCTCATACAAATAGTAATTGTGAATCATGGATCCCGTATAGCTGTCGCCGTTGACCACAAAATTGTGGACCACAAAGTAGCGGAGAACCTCCTCCACGTTTACCACACTCTCGATGTTCTCCCCCTCATTGAGAGATTTCAGCGAAGCGATCAGCCGCTCTTTATCGGCGTCTGTGAGAGCGGTTTTGGCATTATCAAAAATATTGGCATAGCTGTCCGGATCGTCGTCGATATACTGCAGCTTGACGTCTGAAGAGTCCATGCCGCCGCCAAAACCAACGGTCCCTTCAGATATCTCTTTCCCCATTCTACCAGGCATTTGCTGGCCGCCCGGGAGTTCCAAGCCTTCCGGGATCTGGCCATCCTTAAAGAAAGCCGCCGGGTCAAAATTTTCCGGCATACCGCCCTCCGGCGCCTGCGGGGAGGCGGACTTTTCCGGATTCCCACTATCCTCTTCTCCGGGGGAATTCAGCAGGCCGTCCATGTCAAACCCCCGGCCATTACCACGCCCGCCGCCGAAGCTCATGCTGTCCGGTTTATAAAGCTCACCGTAACCGGTTCCGTAATTCCGCTGGAGGAACGCATCCTCTACGCCCTCCACAGCGAGATATAGTCCCCAATCCTCGCCGTTCACGGTAATATACACATAGCTGCAAAGCGGACTGTCCACGCCAAACGACCCCATCAGCTGGTACGTCAGGTAATCCTTCATATAGGTGTTGTCCTGGATAAGGTTGTTGAGGCTCAGCTTATCCAGCCCGTAGTAGCTCTTGGTGCTGTCGTAGTGGTCGAACTCGATCTTGAAGCTGTACCGGTCGCTGCCCATACTGGAGACCGAGCTGAGCGAGGTGTTGCCCTTGGCGCGGAGCCCCACGTTCTTGTACGCCTCCCCGTCGATGACCACCGAACAAGCGGCGTATTCCTCGTTTTCGCAGGTTTCCAGGAACTCCTCCCAATCCTCCATTACAATATCGACGGTATGAACCGCCGACGTATCGAACAGCCGGGTCTCATACCCCATCGTTCTGTCAGCAGCCCGGATTCCCAATGCCTCGCCGTTTAAAAACGCCACCGTCAGCAGAAGGCACAGCACAATGGCGGTAAACCCCAGGAGGTCGATGTGTTTGTGCGTTGACATAAAACGCCCCCTTAGTTCATGTAGTCCCCGTTGTAGCTGACCAGCACGGCGCTGCTAACACCGTTCATGTCTGAAAGTGTGTTGATAAAATCCGTATTGGCATCCCTGAGCCGGATCTCCAGGTTCAATTCAATGGCCCCCTTCTGCACCGACTTGCTCTTCACCACGCAACGCTGCACCCGGCTTTCCAGAAATGCTGTTGCCTTGGCTTCCATTTCCTGGCCATCGCACTGGAGTACCACGATATACGGGTTGCAGTGGGACTTTTTGTTGACGAACACCAAAAGGATCATCCCGATGACCACGCTGCCGATCACCGCCAGCGGGATCATTCCTGCCGCCAAAACGATGCCCACAGCAATGGACCAGAACAGGAAGGCGATGTCCAGCGGCTCCTTGATAGCCGTGCGGAACCGGACGATGGACAGTGCGCCGACCATGCCCAGAGACAGAACTACATTGCTGGTGACCGCCAGAATCACCACCGTAGTGATCATGGTCAGCGCCACCAACGTCACCCCGAAGCTGGAGGAATACATCACGCCGGTATACGTTTTTTTGTAAACAACAAAGATAAACAGCCCAATACCAAATGCGAGGACAAGGGCGAGCACCATATCCAAAATACTCACACTGGTTACATTTTCCAGAAAGCTGGATTTGAAAATATCACTGAACGTCATCTTAAAATCTCCTTTGAATAATATTATCCGTAAATCCGACAGGCTGCGTATTTGGAAAATGCTCCCGCTCGCCTCCCCTCCAGCTGGACCGCATCCCGGATGACAGCCGGCAGGAATTCGTCCCACTTGACCTCCAGAAGCCACAATTTCTCCCCCGCTGGGATGGTGGGACAGCTGGGATTGAGAAAATCCGTACATCCCAACCCGGTACGGATGTTGTAGTCCAGGGTGACCCGGACGTTGCCCGGCGCATACACAAAGGGCTCCCGGGTGTAATCCACAATGGTTTTCGGCCGGAGCCCCTGGGTCTTCATCTTGCAGATGAGTTCCTCCAAAAGCGGCCTTCCGCTTCCGATTTTCCAGTCAAATCGTCCGTCTGCGATGGCCTGGGCCTCCTCCGCCGTCAGATTCTCACTCTGCTTGCACCCAAGGCCGCCCAGCTTGCTCTTTTTTTCCAGATGGATGATGGAAAGGTCTCCGTTATAGTACCGGATGCGGAATTTTTCCCGCCGGCTGACCCCATCCAGTTTTTCCCGCAGCGCCTTATCAGATGGCGTGTCAAAGTATAGGCTCCGCACCTCATATTTCCCGTTGACGGCGTTGGCGTCCGGTTTTGCCACCGCCTGCAGCCGTTGCCGGATCGTGAGCAGGTCACCGAAGGAAATCTCATGCTTCCACTCGTGCCGGTAATCCACCGCAGCCACCTCCTCTCTACCATAAAGTAATTTTACCTTTGCTTGACCTTCATTTTACGCCTCTTTGCTGAATTGAACCTGAAAGTCTCTGTAAACAAATTGTGACCACGTTGCATCCGGACACAAAAAACGCGGGCATCTTTCGATACCCGCGTTTTTTCCAGATTGTTTATTTTCCATTTAAATTACTTATCGTAATCAAAAGAAACAACTTGCCCCTTCTTGTCGGATTCGAATGCCGCTTCCATCACCTTCATGACCCTCATCATCTGGGGATGGGTGATGAGCTGCGCCTCCAGACCATCCACTGCCCGGCAGACATTGCGGTAAAAGTCATGAACATCGGGGTTCAGTTGAGGCACCGGATGCTCCGCAATGGTCTTTTCGTCCCGGGGCGCCATGGTCTTGGTCAGGCCTGCGGCAGTCACCACCGGCACCACGTCCTTCTCGTCCCAGTTCTCACAGCAGACGATTCTTCCGTTTGCCAGATTCCAGTCAGGCATGATGGCGGTGCCGTCCCGGCCCTGCATATACCAGCGGGGGAGGTTGATAAAGTTGCTGGTGCCCACCTCGACCCGGTAGATCAGGCCACTTTCAAACTTCACGTCCATTTTGAAGCCGTCGTCCACCAACTCGTTGGTGATGTGGTCCATATGGGCGTAGATGGTGTCGATCTTCTCCGGGATCATCTGCAGCGCCTGGTCCAGCAGGTGAACGCCCCAGTCCAACATCATGCCGCCGCCGTGCTCCGGAAGCTGCCGCCAGTCACCGGGGATACCCCGGGAGCCGTGGACGCGGGACTCGATATTGAACACCGGCCCCAGCGCGCCGCTTTCATAGACCTGCTTCATCGAAAGGAAGTCCGCGTCCCACCGCCGGTTCTGATGGACGGTGAACAGCTTTCCCGTCTCCTCGGAGGCATCAATCATCATCTGGAGGTCGGTGCTGCAAAGGGTGACGGGCTTTTCGCTGATGACGTTTTTGCCGGCCTGCATGGCCCGGATAGCATAATCCCGGTGGCAGTCGTTGGGAACCGCCAGGGTCAGGATATCCACCGCCGGATCGGCGAGGACCGCCTCAAAGGAGTCATAAGCCTTGATGCCAGCTTGGCGGGCGGCCTCCTGCCGCTCCTCCTTGATATCATAAATACCGGCCAGATTGGCCACATCGCTTTCCAGCAGATGGCGGCAGTGCCAGCCACCCATGCCGCCGTAGCCGATAATCACAACATTCTTCTTCATAACACTCATCCTTTCCGGCACGGGAAGACTTCCCTTCCAGCCAGATGCTCCTCTTATTTCTCCAAAGATTTCAGATACTCGAAGCAGCGGGTGACCTCGCTGACACCGTCAGGCTCACAGCCTTCGCTCTCCACTACCATGTACAAGCCCAGCTCCTGTGCCTTCTCCCAGACCGCCTTGACCGGAGCCGCACCCATGCCCAGGGAGTAGCCGCGGAAACCGCCGTTGCCATCCTTCAGATGGATGAAGGAGATGCGGTCTTTCAGTCGGGTGATGACCTCCAGGGGATTCCGGTTGGCCACGAAGGTCCAGTAGGTGTCGATCTCAAATTTCAGATTCGTGCGCTTGGCCAGCTCATCCAAAGGGATCTGACCGTCTTTATTGGGCAGATACTCCCGGTGATGATTGTGGTACTGCAGGGAGATGCCTTCCTTTTCCAGCTTGGGCTGGAACTCGTTGGCGAAATCCACAAAGGTGGTGATCGCCTCGGCGGTGCTCAGGTCCGCGCCGGGGACGATGATGTTTTTGTTGCCGATGGTCTTGTGGTAGGCGAGGGTCTTTTCATAGTCGTCGGCGACTTCCTTCCAGCCGGTGTGGGTGCCGGTGATGGTCAGCCCATCCGCATCGAGCCAGGATTTGACATCTTCCGCAGAATGGCCAAAAAATCCGGCGAATTCCACGCCCTTATAGCCGATCTTCGCGACCTTTTCCAGTGCGCCTTTCAGATCCTCTCCCGTAATATCCCGGAGGCTGTACATTTGCAGTCCGTATTCCATTATGATGACCTCTTTCCTTTAAAAGTCGCAATCCAAGGCTGCCCTTGCAGGCGCCTGTCTGTAATCGTTTTCATTATACACAATTTCCACCTCCCATGCAATAGAAAAAAGAGAAAAAAACCGCGCAGATATTTGGCGATAAGCACCAAAAGACATTGGGCTTTTTTCCAAAAACTTTTTCGTTCGTGCATGACCTGCCTGGAAAAGAGCAACCTATAGAAAGATCAGATTTTTCTGAAACGGAGTGATGGCATGAAAAAAACACGCGCCCGCTGGAGCCGGGACGACACGGAGCTGACCCTTCTGGCCCTGCCTACGGCGGTTTGGTACATTTGCTTCTGCTTCCTGCCCATGTTCGGCATCCTGATCGCCTTTAAAAATTACCGGATCACCGAACCGGGCCGCAGCTTTTTCTACAACCTTCTCAAAAGCGAGACGGTGGGCTTCGACAACTTCAAGTTTCTGTTCACCGGCGGCAGCATGCAGCTGGTCATCAAGCTGACTCTTCTTTACAACATCGCCTTTCAGATTCTGGGCATTGTTGTTCCCGTAACCCTCGCCGTCCTTATGAGCCAGCTTTACAGCAGCCGTTACGCCAAGATCTGCCAGACCTGCATGTTCTTCCCCTATTTTATGTCGTGGGTGGTGGTCACCTACTTCGTTTTCGCCTTCCTAAGCCCGGACAAAGGCCTTGCCAACGCTGTTTTAACCGCTTTGGGAAAGCCCGCCGTCAACTGGTATATGGAGCCCGGACGATGGCCTGCCATCCTTATTTTTTTGAATGTCTGGAAGAGCATGGGCTACGGGATGGTGGTCTACCTAGCGACCATCGCCGGCATTGACGGGAGCCTTTACGAGGCTGCGGTCATTGATGGAGCCGGAAAGTGGCAGCAGGCTCGCTATATCACCCTGCCCATCCTGAAAACCACCATCATCATGATGTTCATTCTGAACATCGGCGGGATCGTCCGTTCAGATTTCGGTCTCTTCTACCAGGTGCCCCGGGCGTCCAACTCCTTGTATCCGGTCACGGAGACCATCGACGTTTTTATTTACAAAATGCTGAAAAACCAGCCAAGCCCCAATATGGCTTCCGCAGCGGCATTCCTGCAGTCCGTCCTGGGCTGCGCCCTCATTCTTTTAAGCAACTGGGCAGTCCGCAAGGCAGACGCGGAAAGCGCAATCATTTAGGAGGTGTCCCATGAACCGGCAAAAATTCCACTCCTCTGGCGGCCTGGATGCTTTCAACCGGGTTTCCCGAACGGCCAACGTCCTATTTTCCCTTCTTTTCGCCCTGCTTGCGCTGCTGTGCATCCTTCCCGTCGTGTTTGTTACGGTAATCTCTTTCTCCAGCGCAGACAGCATTGCCCGCCTCGGGTATTCCTTCTTCCCCTCAGAGTGGTCTCTGGAGGCCTACCGTTTTCTCTGGGACAGCCGGAAGATGATCGGCTCTGCTTTCGGGATCTCCATCCTGGTCACGGCCATCGGGACGCTGCTGGGGCTGTATCTCACCGCGTCAATGGGTTATGTTCTCTCCCGGCCGGGCTATCGTCTGCGGGGCCTGCTGACCTGGATGGTATTCATCCCCATGATTTTCAGCGGTGGCCTGGTCGCCACTTATAATGTCTATACCACGGTTCTCCGTATCCACAACAGCATTTGGGTGCTGATCCTTCCGCTGGCCGTTTCCTCTTTCAACGTTACCATCTGCCGTACCTTTTTCCGCACCACTGTGCCAGATTCGGTCATCGAGTCCGCCCGCATCGACGGCGCGGGCCAGTTGCGGATCTTCTTCCAGATTGTTGTCCCAATTTCTCTTCCGGTGCTGGCCACTGTGGGCCTTTTCCTCACCTTTGGCTACTGGAACGACTGGTGGCTCTCCCTGATGTATATCAGCGACAAAAACCTGTTTTCCCTCCAGGCCGTGTTGATGAACGTGGAGAAGAACATCGAGTATCTCGCCTCCAACGCCTCCCAGGTAGGCTCCTCCGCCGCGGAATACGCCGCGAAAATGCCCCGGGAGTCCATGCGGATGGCGATGGCCGTCATCATCATCGCGCCCATTGCCTGCGCCTATCCCTTTTTTCAGCGATATTTCGTCACTGGCCTGACCATCGGCGCCGTCAAAGGATAACCGGATGTCGACGCAGCCGTCCTTCCCCGCGGAGTCAGTCTGGTAAAACCCACCCTTAGAGCCAATCAAGTTTTCGGGCAAGCCTTTTTCAAAAGGCTTGCAGGATTCTCAAGGGCAGCGCCCTTGAGCCGCTCTCCACAGAGAGCGGAATCCCTGCGGCAAGAAGATCAGGAAGGGGAGCGAAAACATCCCGGTGGGACGTTTTCACGTGGGGGAACCCTATCAAGGGGTTCCCCCCAACGAAACATCGGGATTTCCCCAGCGCAGCTGTACATTCTAACAACCGCTCTTTCCAATCCGCCCAAACTCAAATTCCAACCAGGAGGTATCATTATGAACCATATCCGCCCCATCGCCGCCATTTTGGCGGCAGCCCTCGCCGTCCCCGCCTTCTCATCCTGCCGCAGCAATGAATCCAACCAAAACAGTTCCGGAACTCCCACCCTGAAATGGATCCAGATCGGTGGCCAGCCCAACGACCTGGACGCCGTCACAAAAGAGCTGAACCGGTATTCCTCCGAAAAAATCGGGGTGCAATGCTCCTTCACCTACTTGGACTGGGGAATTTTCGGAGACCGCGTCAAGGCAATCCTCAATTCCGGAGAACCCTTCGACATCCTCTTCAATAACAGTGACTACTACGCCCCCGCCATTTCCCTGGGCGCGTTCGCCGACCTGACGGGAATGCTGAACGAGACTCCCGCCCTCCGAGATTTCATCCCGGAAAGCGTCTGGTCTGGTGTCACCGTCAATGGAAAAATCTATGCCGTTCCTACCTATAAGGACTCCTCTCAAACCCAGTATTGGGTCTGGGACCGGGAGATCGTGGATCGATATCAGATCGACTACGAAGCCATCCGGACCTGCGCTGATCTGGATGCCCCTCTGCGGACTATTCAGGATGCTATCAACCGCGGCGAGATCTCCGGCGCCCAGTACGCCTTTTACAATATCCGCGACGGCATCAATGGAATGTTCATGAATTACGACGCCAACATCTGCCAGCTTGGGGTGCGCATTGACGATCCCGACGCCCGGGTAGTCCGGATCCTGGAACAGCCCGACATCCAGGAAACTCTCACCTATATGCATCAGTGGTATCAGGATGGCATCATCAATCCGGACGCCCCCACGATCACGGAAATGCCCAAATGGGTCCCGGTCAGTTCCGCCCAGGGTTATCCCGGTTCCGAGGTCACTTGGGCAACGCAGCGGGGCAAGCCGGTGGCGGTGCAGCCCTGGGCCGGGCCCGTCTACTCCACTGGCTCCATCATGGGCTCGGTGAATTCCATTTCCTCCGCCTCCAAATACCAGAAGGAGGCCCTGAAATACCTGGAGCTCTGCAACACCGACGAGACCATGCGAAACCTCCTGGGCAACGGCATCGAGGGCGTCCATTACACCGACAACGGCGACGGCACCATCACCTATGACCCTGCCAGGCACGACGATTACGCCCCCGCCCTCTACTCCCAGGCCACCTTTTTCACCCTAAAGCCAGTGTCTCCCAACCTGCCCGACCAGTGGGACAAGGTCCGGGACTGGAACGAATCGGCGAAGGAGTCCGTATTGCTGGGCTTCACCTTCGACCGCTCCTTGGTGGAAAACGAACTGGCCGCCTGTGCTGCCGTGGCAGACCGCTTCAACTATGAACTATATACCGGCGCTTCCGATCCGGCGGTAAAGATTCCTGAGTACTACGCCGCGCTGGAAAAGGCCGGCCTTTCCAAAATTGAAGAGGAACTGCAGCGCCAGGTGGACGCCTATCTGGGCCGGTAATAAATCGCAAGAAAACGGCGAATTTTTTCAATCTTTTTCAAGGAACTCAGCGGGGCGGATTTTTTCCGTTCCGCTCTTGTTTTACGCTGGAAAACCATATATAATGAAACTGTTTCCCACAGATCAATCGTGAGAGGATGAATGAAACCCATGTATTTTCCGAAAGAACGCGTTCAGACCCTGACACGGGAACTAGCCAAGCTGGTGGTCGTACAGGAGCTGGAACTGAAAGAACTGCGCTGCAAGGAAGGCTTCTACCTGACCCCCGCTGAGGCGGACACCGCGCCCGCTCCTTACCGTCCCTTTGCCTGTGCCTCCGACACCTGGAACGGCATCGACGCCCACTATTGGTTCACCGCCCAAGTCACGGTGCCGGCTTCCTTCGCCGGGAAGCCTCTCTGGATCTCCGTCTCCACCCAGCAGGAGGGCTGGGACGCCACCAACCCGCAGTTTCTCTTCTTTTTGAATGGCAGCGCCACCCCGCTCCAGGGCGTGGATATCAACCACCGGGAGGTGCTGCTCACCCGGTCTGCGGAGGCAGGCGCCACTCTCCGCATCGACTTGCAGGCCTACACCGGCCGGCAGCCGGGGACCTCTGTCCGGGATGCCTTCGCCCGGGAGCTCCGGGTCAGCCTGATGGAACGGGACCCGGAGGTGGAGGCTCTCTACTATAATCTCACCGTCCCCAACGACGTGGCCGGATGGCTGCCGGAAGGGGACCTGCACCGCATCAAGCTGGAGCAGGCCCTAAACGAAACTGTCAACCGCATTGATCTGCGGGAGCCCTACAGTCCGGAATTTTATGCCTCCGTCCGGGAGGCCAACGATTACATCGCCAAAGCCGTCTATACTGACCTGGCCGGAAGCGATGAGGTGAGCGCCAACTGTATCGGCCATACCCACATAGATGTGGCCTGGCAATGACCGGTGAAACAGACCAAGGA
>CAJMLQ010000008.1 GCA_905214265.1 uncultured bacterium | reverse complement strand
GAGGGCCAGGGCGGCGGTGGTGCCGTGGCAGCCGCAGGTCTCCAAGCCCATTTCCTCCAGAATGTGGGCGACGGAGTCGCCCACCGCCGGGGTCGGGGCCAGAGAGAGGTCCACGATGCCAAAGGGGACGCCCAGCCGGGAGGAAGCCTCGTGGCCTACCAACTGACCCATACGGGTGATCTTGAAGGCGGTCTTTTTGATGAGGTCGGCCACCTCGGTGAGGTCGTGGTCCGGCCCCAGCTTGGCAAGGGCCGCCCGGACTACACCTGGACCGGAGACGCCCACGTTGATAACGCAGTCCGGCTCGCCGGCGCCGTGGAAAGCGCCGGCCATGAAGGGGTTATCCTCCGGGGCGTTGCAGAAGACTACCAGCTTGGCGGGGCCGATGCAGTCCCGGCTGGCGGTCAGTTCGGCGGACTGACGGACGATCTGGCCCATCAGGCCCACGGCGTCCATATTGATGCCGGTTTTGGTGGAGCCGACATTGACGGAGGAGCACATGTGCTCGGTGACAGCCAGGGCTTCTGGGATGGAGCGGATCAGGTCCTCGTCGCCGGCGGCGAAGCCCTTCTGGACCAGGGCGGAGTAGCCGCCGATGAAGTTGACGCCCACGGTTTGGGCGATGCGCTCCAGAGTTTTGGCGTATTCCACGGGATTGCCGCCGCTGGCCGCCAGAATCATGGCGATAGGAGTGACGGAAATTCGCTTGTTGATGATGGGGATACCGTAGGTCTTTTCAATTTCTTCGCCGGTCTTGACCAGGTGCTCCGCCTTGCGGCAGACCTTCTCATAGATTTTTGCACAAGAGCGTTTCTGATCTCCATCGGCGCAGTCCAACAGGGAAATCCCCATGGTGATGGTGCGGATATCCAGGTTTTCCTCCTGGATCATGGTGATGGTTTCCATGATATCGTTTACGTTGATCAAAGCTGATACCTGCCTTCCGTTTGTTTGCTGTCAGATGCGGTGCATGGAGTTGAAAATGTCCTCGTGCATGACGTGGACCGAAAGGCCCATTTCGCTGCCGAGCTTGGTCAGGCTGTCCGACAGTTCGGGAAAACCACAGGTAACCTTGCCGATTTCGATGACCATGACCATGACGAACATATCCTGGAGAATGGTCTGGGTCACGTCGACCACGTTGGCGTTGAATTCGGCACATTTAGCGCTGATTTTGGCCAGAATGCCCACCATGTCCTTCCCGATGACTGAAATAACTGCGCGCATGAGAATCCCTCCGTCTAAAAATTATACTTTTTTTTCATTATACCGCATTTGGCTAGAAAGCACAAGCAAAATCGCCGGGTTTCCGGATCTGTGTGCGTTTTTTCGGGAATGGAAAAGGCTCCGGCTGTCAGAGCTTCGCAAAGAAGCGCCAGCGGCCGGAGCCTTTTCATTTGTCAGCTGAGGGGAGTCTGATAGGCAATCAAAACAATGGATTGTCCGGTGATCTCCTTCAAAGCGGCTTCACAGGTGTGGATGGCGGAAATCGCGGCGGGCGTCAGGTCGGCGATTTGGTACAGGTTGCCGTCTATGCCGGATTCCGGACCGCAGTGGGCCGTATGCATAAAAATTTCTCCTTTCGGACGGGATTCCGTCCGAAACTAGGATTCCCAGAAAAAAACGGTTCATCAGCGCGAGGCCCGGTCTTTTAAAACGTCCAGGGTGGAATAATCCTCCAGCGGGAAAGTCACCGGCTTGCCGGTGGCGGCAGATTTGTAGACGGCCAGCACCATTTCCAGAGCCTTCATCCCCTCTTCCAGCGGAACATAGGGGGCGCGGTGGTTTTGGATGGCGTCGATCACATCGGCGTAAAGATAACTGTGTCCGAAGCCGTAGACGTTTTTCGGCTCGGTGTTGACAGCTTCGCAGAGGCTGTCATAGCTGCGGGAATCGTCCCGGACCCGGTAGGAGGTCAGCTTGTTGGTGGCGATGCCACCGATCTGGATGGAACCGGTTTCTCCGTAGACGGAAAGGGTTTCATCCTGATCGCCGTAGGTGTTGACGGTCCCCTCCAACACGCCGTAGCCGCCATTTTTAAATTTGAAGAGGGCAAGGCCGATGTCCTCCGCTTCAATATAGGGATGGTTCAGGTTGTCGGTCATGGCCATGACCTCAGTTGGCTCACCGCCCATAGTCCAGCGGAGGAGGTCGATGCCATGGATGCACTGGTTCATCAGGGCACCGCCGTCTAAGGCATAGGTGCCGCGCCAGGAGGGGGAGTGGTAGTAATTTTCATTCCGCATCCAGTGCATCTGGAGAGTAGCGTGGAAAAGGCGACCCAGATTTCCAGCATCCAGCTGCTGGCGGAGAAGCTGAACAGGTTTATTAAAGCGGTTTTGCTGATTGATGCAGGCAACGACGCCCATTTCGTCTCGGGCGGCGATCACCCGGCGGGCATCGGCCATGGAAAGAGCCAGGGGCTTTTCGATGATGACGTTGCAGCCGTGATGGATGCAGTCAATAGCGATCTGAGGGTGATAGCCACTTTCGGTCGCAACGGCCACCAGTTCCGGATTCTGCTCATTCAGCATCTTTTTATAATCGGTGTAGACCGGCACACTGGTCAGGTGGTACTTTTCCAGAAGGGCATGGGCCTTGTCCTCCTTGACGTCGCAGACTGCAGCGATTTCCAGTTTATGGTCGATGGCGGATCCCAGATGATTGGGGGAGATCCGGCCGCAACCAATCAGTGCATATTTCATAGCTGTCCTCTCCATTCTGTACAAAAGCAATTTATCAGGTGGTCCAAGGTTATTATACCCGCACGGCAAGAGCAGGTCAAGGCCAGAACTTGCGGAAAAGTTTGACTATCTTGCGGAATCTTTGCAGAATTCCGCAAGAAACACAAACCCGCTTCCGCCGGTGGCTTTTTCCGGGGCCGTGGATCGTGGTTTCTGCTTGAGAGGGTCTTACAGCTCAAAACTGTCACCGTCGGAAACAGCGGTCACTGGAAAGGGAAGAGTCCCGTCCAGAGTATGGATAGCAGCCATGGATTTTTCGTAGTCGTGCCAGACGTGATGGAAGAAAAAGTGCCGGGTAGGGCATTTTTTGACGTGGGGGAAGATGGCTTCCGGGCCGAAATGGGCCATTTCGCAGATCACGGCATCGGACTGCTCCAACTCCGCGATGGCGGGAAAGTCCGAAGCGTCGGGTCCGTGGAGGTCGCCGGTGAAGATGAGACGTTTTCCCTCTCCCTCTATCTGGTAAGCGAAGGAGGGAGCATCGCAGCTTTCCAAGTGGCGGGTGGGAATGGCGGTGACACGGAGACCCTCATCAGAGAAGACAAGGCCCGGGGCCGTCAGATGGAGGCGGAGACGGACAGCGTTCGGGGTCTCATGGTTGACGAGGAGGAGACTTTGGAAGGCATCGATACCCGACTGTTCCGGGAAGAAGGCGTCCCAGTCCGATTTGGTAAAGTACCAATTGGAGAGGCTGTAAAGCTGGGTGAAGCCGGCGGTATGGTCCCCGTGCAGGTGAGTCAGGAAAACTGCACGCAGCTTTTCAAAAGGGATGCCGTACCGGATCAGAAGGTCCGCTACTGGTGCGCCGGCATCAATGAGATAGGCGCGGCCGCCGCATTCCAGGAGTGTCGCAGTGCAGAAACGGTCAGGGGCTGGTACGCCGTGGCTGGTTCCCAAAAAAGTAAGTCTCATGATGATTCCTCCCATTCTAAATCAACAGATTTTGACAGTCAAAGAAGGCCCTTATTGCGGTAGATTTTGACGGCGTCGAGGATGCAGTCCTCGCTGACGCCGAAATATTCGGCCAGTTCCCATACCTCGGTGTAACCATGATCGACGACTTCCAGAAGTTCATCGATGGGAACCAGATGCTTGACCACCCAAGCTGTGCAACGGTATTCACCGCGCAGGATATCCTCCTCGGAAGCGTCGGAGCCATGAAGCGTGCCGGTTTCCACATGGCCCATTTCGTGGGAAAGATGCTCCAGTTCACTTTGAGTCGTGCCATTATAACGGGGATTCAGCGCGATGGCACAGAAGGGCCCCTCTTTAACAGTAGCGGCCTCTGCGTTGCCGATATCGTAAAAATAGACGCCGATATCGTGCTGAGCTGCCAGATCATAGAGCTTTTGAAGTTTATCCATCAGTTTTTGGTTCCTTTGCGCGGCCCGGTGGGAGGATCCGCTGCCACTTCCTTCCGTTTTTCCTCTTCCGCTTTTGCAAATCGGGCAAATTCCAGTATCCGGGAGAGGGTGTCCTCGGATACGTCCGCAGTTTCATGGTACAGGGCATACTGAGTTTCTGTCAGTTTCAGCGGGGGCGAAGCGGTTTCTTCAACAGAGGCGGCGGGAAATTCGTCCTGAAAAAGGGAATCCAGGGAGACGCCGAGATAACTGGCGATTTTTTGGGCGGTAGCAGCTCGGGGGCGGCCGCCTTTTTTCCATTTGGACAGATTTCCGCTGCTTAAACCTAGATCCCGGATCAGAGCGGAAAGAGTAATCCCCCTTTTTTTGCAGAAACTTTGAAGTTTTTCATAAAACATTCAGCTCACTCCAAGAATAAAATGTGCAAATATCCAATAAATTCCAAAAGAACACAAAACAGTTGAAAAACGCACTTTTGGAATGTATAATAAGACTTACAAAAGAACAAACATTTATTTCGATTGGAAATTCATCTTTTCTCTATCATAATACGTTTGTTCGAATCAATCAAGAGCTTTTTGAAAAAAAGGAGAGATTTTTTTGAAAATGCGGAATGTTTTTGCAAAACTGAGGGGAATTATTCTGACCGACTGCAAGGAACTGCTGTTTGCTGACTGTTCGGAGGAGGCAGGCGTATTCCTCATCGCCTACCGGGACGGGGTAGGGAGAAAATGCACCATTTCCTTCCGGAGAGAAGTTCCGGAGCGTGAGGGTCGATGAAACGGGACTGGCGGATGAAGCGGGCTCTGGCGGTGCTGGGCTCCATTCAAGAAGGGGGGAGCCTCTCCGAAGCGGCGGAGGCGGCCGGCGTGTCGGCAGAGACGCTAATAAGGTGGTTTGGAAAATCCGAATTCCGGGAAGGGGTGCGTCAGCTGACGGAGCAGGAGAGCGACAGCGTCCGGGCAGAGGTCTGGAGGGCGCTGTTGGACAAATGCCGGGCAGGGGATTCGGCGGCGATCCGGCTCTATTTTGACCTGAAGGATCGGAGGCAGGAAAAGGCGGAAGCACCGCCGGCAGTAATCGTCGACGACATTCCGCCGGATAGGCGGTAGGAGGAACGGATGGCGGAAAAGAGGCTTTCCGAAATTATCGCGCCGGCTTTTTACGGGATGCATCAGGCGCTGCGGGACAGGGAGGCGGTACACTTTTGGCTCCCTGGGGGGCGGGGAAGCGGAAAATCCTCGGCGGTGAGCGTAGAGATCCTGCTGGGAATAATGCGCAACCCGGAAGCCAACGCCGCGGCGCTGCGGAAGGTGGGGAAGAACCTGCGGGACAGCGTGTATGAGCAGTTTTTGTGGGCCGCCGGGAAACTGGGGGTCCGGGAAATGTGGGAAGCCCGGGTCTCACCGCAGATGGCGCTGGTATACCGTCCCACGGGGCAGAAAATTCTCTTTCGGGGAATGGACAGTCCGCAGAAGCTGCGGTCGGTCAAGATGGAGCGGGGATATGTCCGGTACATCTGGTATGAAGAGGCGGACGAATTTTCCGGGGAGGCGGAGCTGCGGTCAGTGAATCAGTCGCTGATGCGGGGCGGGGAGCAGTTCGCGGTATTTTACAGCTTCAATCCGCCCAGGAGTCAGGCCCACTGGATCAACCGGATGCTGAGCAGGGAAGCGGCGCGTCCTGATGTTCGGGTGTTCCGGTCGGACTACCGGGGAATGCCGGAGGGGTGGCTGGGGGCGCCGTTTCTGGCAGAGGCAGAGCGCCTGCGGGTGGTTAGCCCGGAAACCTATGCGCACGAATTTCTGGGGGAATGCGTGGGGACCGGGGGCGAGGTGTTCCGGAACCTTTCGCTGCGGGCCATCGGGGACGAGGAAGTCCGGGGCTTCTGCCGGGTGCGCCGGGGAATCGACTGGGGCTACGGGGCGGACCCGTTTGTCTATCTGGCGGCAGAGGTGGACCGGAAGCGCCGGCGGGTGCTGGTGTTCTATGAGGAATACCGGTTCCGGGCGCGGTTTGACTGGATTGCAGAGATGATCCGGCGGGAGAACCCCCGGGGAGAGGCGGTCATGGCCGACAGTGCGGAGCCGCGGTCCAACGATGAACTCCGGGAGCGGGGAATCCGGGTACTGGCGGCGAAAAAAGGACCGGGAAGTGTGGAGCACGGCATCAGTTGGCTCCAGGATCTGGAGGAACTGGTCATCGATCCGGAGCGATGTCCCAACGCGGCCCGGGAATTTTCCGGATACCTGCTGGAGGAGGATGGGAGGGGCGGTTTTCTGGGCGGGTTTCCCGACCGGGATAACCACTGCATCGACGCGCTGCGGTATGCCTGTGAGCGGGAGATGCGGCGGACGGGAATCGGGTTTTGAGATTGGGGATTGGCAGAGAGGAGTTTTGCAATGACGGAAACAGAGCGGATCAGCCGGATGATCGCAGAGCATGCGGCCATGAGCGACGAAGAACGCAGCGCCAAGGCAGTGGGGGACTGGCTCAGCTCCAGGGAAAGGAAATGGATGCTGGACGGGCAGCGGTATTACGAGAACCGGTGCGACATCTTGGGGAGGAAACGCTGGGTCATCGGGGAGAACGGGCAGCCCAGGGTAGATGAAACATTGGTCAACAGCCGGATCGCACATGGGTTGGTGCGGAAGCTGGTGGACCAGAAGTGCCAGTATCTGTTCGGGCGGCCGTTTACCGTCCGGACGGAGGACAGCGGCTTTCGGAAAGCACTGGAGGAGTTTTTTAGCCGGGAAATGCGCAACCGGGTCAAAAATCTCTGCAAGGAGGCAGTGAACAAAGGAATCGCGTGGCTGCAGGTCTATCCGGACGGGGAGCGGCTGGGATGCCGGAAAATCCCCTCCGAGCAGGTGATCCCTCTTTGGCGGGACGGGGAGCACACCAAGCTGGACGGAGTGCTCCGGGTGTTCGGGCAGGAGCGGTTCCGGGGGCTGAAAAAGGAAAAAGCGGTCTGCGTGGAAGAGTGGAGCCCGGAAGGGGTGAAATTCTGGCTTTACCGGGACGGGCGGCTGGAGGCGGATCCGGAACGGCGGGAACGGTCTCATCTGCGTATTGACGGGAAACCCTATAACTTTGAAGAAACGCCTTTTATCCCGTTTAAATACAACGAAGAGGAGCTGCCGCTGCTGCAGTTCATCAAGCCGCTCATCGACGACTATGATCTGCTCAAGAGCGATGACGCCAACACCCTGCTGGACAGCCCAAACGCGATCATGGTGCTGCAGAACTACGACGGGGAGGATCTGGGAGAATTCCGCCGGAATCTGGCTCAGTATAAGGCAGTCAAGGTAACGGACAACGGTGGGCTGGACATCAAGAGCGCTCCGGTGGTCACCGACGCGGTCAACGCCCATCTGGAGCGAACGAGGAAGGATCTTTACGAGGCGGGACGGGGTGTGGACACCCAGCGGCAAAGCCTGGGAAATCTCAGCGGAGTGGCGTTGAAGTTTTTGTACGCGGATCTGGATCTGGACTGCAGCGGCATCGAGACAGAATTTGCAGCGGGGTTTGAGCGGCTGTTCGGATTTTTGAAGGTGTGGATGAGTCTGACGGGGCAGGGGGATTTCTTCGGGGAGGAGGCGCAGATTATCCTCAACCGGGATATCCTCATCAACGAGGCGGAGGCCATCGAAGGGTGCGCCGCGTCAACAGGAATGCTGTCCAAGCGGACAATCCTGGAGAATCACCCGTGGGTGGAGCGCGCCGGAGAAGAAGAGGAACGGCTTCAGGCAGAAAAGCAAGGGTAAGGAGGGCTTCAAATGGAAGAGATTTTGGAGATCATTGCGGAAATGACCGGGGAAGGCGGGAAGGTTGACGCAGCGGAACTGGCTGGGCGGATCGGGCCAGCGGCGGAGCGGCTGGAGAATCAGGCGCGAGAGGCCGCGGAAAAGTGCCTAGAGGAGCGGAAACGGCTGGCACTCGTGGAGCTGCTGGTACGGAACGGGGCCAAGGACGTGGAGTATCTGCTCTTCCGGCTGGCTGGGCGGGCGCAGTTCGGGGAGGATGGCACGCTGCTGGACGGCGAGACGCTGCTGGCGGAGGCAAAAGAGGAATTTCCAGCGTTTTTCACCAGGAAGCGTGGAAGAATCTATGGGGTGCGGCCCGGAGAAGGGGACAGCGGCCCGGTTCTGGGAGCGGAAGAATTTGAGCGGATGAGCTATCGGGAACGGTTGCGGCTATTTGAAGACGACCCGGAGCTTTACCGCAGCCTGCGCGGAGAAGCGCAGTGGGAATGAGCGGTCAAACGGGAGAGTCCCGTTTCCGATAGATTGACGAATGGATGAGGGAGGAATTTTCATGGCTGAAACAAATGCAAACCTGACAAATCTGACGGATCTGGTAAACCCGCAGGTGGTGGCGGACGTGGTGGACGAGAGGCTCACCGACGCCATCCAGTTTCTGCCGCTGTGCAAGGTGGACCGCAAGCTGGAGGGCATCTCCGGCAGTAAGGTCACGCTGCCCAAGTACGCCTACATCGGCGATGCGGTGGATGTTTCGGAGGGAGGGGAGATCCCGGTGAAGAAGCTGACCGCCTCCACGGTAGAAGTTGCGGTGAAAAAGGCCGGCAATGGCGTGGAACTCACCGATGAGAGCCTTTTGAGCGGCTACGGCGACCCGTTGGGCGAGGCGGTGAGCCAGCTGACGCTGTCCATCGCCAGTAAGCTGGACAAGGACGTGATGGCCTGTCTGACCAGCATCGGCGCGGACATGACGGTGGACAAGAGCAGCGAAGCACTGTCCGCCGATGTGATTGCAGACGCGCTGGTCAAGTTCGGCGACGCTGCCGACGGGGACAAGGTGCTACTTATCGCGCCGGCCCAGATGGCGGCGCTGCGCAAATCTGAAAGCTGGCTCAAGGCCACCGATATGGGCGTGTCCTCTTTGATGAAGGGGACGGTGGGCATGATCCACGGCTGCCAGGTGGCGCTGTCCAACAAGATCAAGGCGGTGGAGGGCGTATACGAGAACTATATCGTCATGCCCGGCGCGCTGGCGCTGTTCCTCAAGCGGGACACCGAAGCTGAGATGCAGCGGGACATCGTGCACAAGACCACAGTGGTGACGGTAGACAAGCACTACACGGTTCATCTTGCCAACGAAGGCAAAGCAGTCAAATTGAAGACCAAGGCATAAGGCGGTGACGCGGTGAAGGCGGAAATACTGGAAACGGCGAAAAAGCTGCTGCCGGAAGGATTTGACGGAGAACTGCTGGCGGTTCGGGCGGCGGATGTAGAGGAGTATATCCGCAGCTACTGCGGTACGGCGGAGATCCCGGAGGGGTGCGAAGCGTTGGCCGCCCGGATGATCGCGGCGGCTGCGGACGGCTCCATCGGCGACGGAGCGCTCAAGTCGGTGACCCGTGGGGATTTCAGCGTTTCCTATGAAACGGGAAAGCGGGTCGGGCTGGAGAATTTTGACCGGCGGCTCAACCAGTTCCGGCGGCTGCGCTGGAGCGGGCGATGAAGCGGAAAGGACGGTGGAAGGTGGGACTTCGGTCGGTAATCGAGAGCACATACCGGGGGGAGATGACCGTCTACCGGCGGTATGCCAAAATTGAAAACGGGCGGACGGTCTTTCGGGAAATAGCGGCGTATACCGGTCTCCCCTGCGCCTTGTCTCGGGGCGGTAGCACCCGGCGGAAGGGAACAGCGATCTGGCAGGGGGAACTTGCTGAGGTGCGGTATGACGCGAAGATATTCGCTTCGCCGGACACGGTGATCCCGGCTGGGTGCCGGATCGTGGTGACCCAGGATGGGGTCCAGCGGGAGTTTATCACCTGCGGGGAAGCGACAGTTTATCCGACCCATCAGGAGATTATGGTGACCAGAGAGGAGAGGGCCTGATGGAGGAGCTTCCGCTACATCTTCTTTTGGGAGTTTGCTGACGGCTGCGGCTGGGCAGGCAGGTCCAAGAGGTTCTGCAGAGGCAGTTGCGGCAACAGGGGGAACGGCATCTGGAGGGAACATCCTCAACGCCAATGGAGAAAATGGAACAGTGACCGCAGGTACGGGCTGGACAGGAGGCACAGGCGGCGGATACAGTTCCAGCGCAGTAAGCGCATGCCCCTATGTGGTATCATCCGGAGGAGCCGGAGGAAACGGATCTGGTTCTGGATTATATTACAGGGATTATGCCGGGAAATCCGTGCTGACGCCGGCGGCCAGCGGAATGGTGCCTTATGGCGTAGGCGGAGGCGGGTCGGGGACCTATTCAAACTATGCCGGAATGGCAGACGAATATGGCGGTACAGGCAATCCAGGCGCAGTCATAATCGAAATGGTGTTAGAGTAAGGGAGGCACAGCATTCATGAAGAAATATGCGTTTGTGGAATATGGCGGGACGGTTCTCGGAATTGAAACGCGGTGCAGCTGTTTTCTACGGTCGGAAAAGCAGCCGGGAGAACTGGCCATTGAGGATATCGCTCATGCGGATTTGATTTATCGGTACGTGGAGATCCCGGAAGGCGTCACAGTCACAGAGGGGATGCTCTACTCGGACGGAGAGTTTAAAGAGAATCCGGTTGCACCTGGAAGCCGGATTGCGGCTTTAGAGGAGCGCGCCGATGAAACGGAGGCAGCAATTCTGGGAATTATGGACGCCGTCGTCGCAATGCAGATATAAGGGGGATTTTGCATGCAGGAATTTTTGCGGAAAATGTGGCAGAAGGGGTTGGTAGATGCGGAAAAGCTGCAGTCCTACTGCCCGATTTTTCTGACGGAGGCAGAGGTGGGAGCGATTTTGGCGGTTCCCCAAAACGGGGAGACCGCATAAGATAGGAGGGGAAAGGATGCTGGAGCGTTTCAGCAAGCTGATGACCATCAAGAGCCTCGTCACACTGGCAGTCACCGGTGTCTTCTGCACACTGGCAGTAAAAGGCGTGATTGAACCCGGCCAGTTCATGACAGTTTTCGTGACGATCATCGGCTTCTATTTTGGAACCCAGGCTGCAAAGGAATAGCCGATGGAAAAGCTGCTGACGGCTGCGCTGGGGCAGGGGCTCTATGCGGCGATGTTTGTCTTTCTGCTGCTGTGGGTACTCAAGAAAAATGACGAGCGGGAGAAGAACTACCAATCTCTGATCGAAGAACAGACCAAAACGCTTCGCGAAGTAGCCCAGACTCTGGGAGAAATGGACGGCCGCCTGGACCGCATCGAGGCGCGAATGGAAAGGGGGGATGCCGGTGAGGATCGCCGGCATTGACGTCTCCCGCTGGCAGGGGGACATTGATTGGAAGCGGGTAAAGGAAGCCGGCATTGGGTTTGTCATGATCCGTGCGGCGGCCGGAACCCAGGAGGACGCACGTTTTCGGGAAAACGCCGGAGACGCGGCGGAAGCGGGAATCCCCATGGGAGCCTATCTTTACAGTTTGGCGGTCACTGAGGAGGAAGCGGCAGAAGAAGCGGATTTTCTGCTGAAGCTGACGGCGGACTATCGGTTCACTTATCCGCTGGCCTACGACATAGAGGACAGCGTTCAGCAGAAGCTGTCCAACCGGCAGAGGACAGGGCTGGTGGAAAGCTTTTGCAGCCGGATCGAGGCGGCGGGGGGCTATGCGCTGCTTTACTCATCCAAGTTCTGGCTGGAAAACCTGTTTGAGACCGCAAGAATCGCGCGGTACGACAAATGGGTCGCCCAATGGGGAAACCAAAATACCTACCAGGGAGAATACGGCATGTGGCAGCACTCCAACACCGGGCAGGTGAACGGAATCAGCGGCGCGGTAGATCTGGACTGTGCATACAAGGACTACCCTGCGCTGACAGCGGCCCTCCGGAAGCCGGGCTGGTGGAAAATGGGCGGAAAATGGTACTACGGCGACGTGAAAAACCAGTGGAGGAAGATCGACGGCCGTTGGTACTGGTTCGAGCCTTCCGGAGTCATGGCGACAGGGTGCAGGCAGATCAACGGGAAGTGGTACTATCTTTCGGAGGAGACGGTGGGTCCGCTGAAGGAAGGACAGTGCGTGTATACCGACGAAAATGGCGCCATACTGAAATGAGACGAAAATCCCCGCCGCATCGGAGAAAAACGAGATTTCACGTTTTTCTTCGGCGCGGCGGGGTCCTTTTTTGTGTGGAGCTTACGCTGTCTGATTGGAGTATCGGTAACGGGCCGAGATCGGACGTTCCGGAGCCAGGACAGCCGTTCCTTTGCGAAGCGTACGCTTGAGGTCGATGTAACGCTGGTTGCGGCTTCCCCGGAAAAGCAGGGACAGATCCCGTTGGTCTTCCAGATAGGGACCGTCCACCAGAAAATCAGAAATCTCCAGAAGGGCGGCAATTTCGGGGTCGGTGAGGGCCTTTTCCGCCAGCTGCTCGTAGGTATAGCCGGAGTAGACCGTCACGTCCAGACCGTTGGCAAGGGCTTTTACCTGCCGTCCCAGCTCCGCAAAAGCCGCGGCCTGGCAGAAGGGTTCGCCGCCGGAAAAGGTCACGCCCCGGAGCAGGGGATTTTTGCGAATTTCTGCCAGAATCCGGCTCAGAGAAACCTCCTTGCCGCCGGAGAAATCGTGGGTCTGGGGATTGTGACAGCCGGGACAATGGTGGGGGCAGCCCTGGCAGAAGACGACGAAGCGCAGGCCGTTGCCATCAACAATGGACTCCCGGACAATGCCAGACAGGCGGAGGGTTTCCGGAACGGCCATAACAATCGTCCTTTCGAATTCAGATTTCCTCCATTCCGGAGGAGACAGAGTGCTTCACCCGGTCTTCCACCTCGGCGCGTTTAGCGTCGTTGAAGCGGTCCAGGGTGCCGACCAGATAGCCGGTGATCCGGCGGATGCGCTCAAAGCCTGTCCCGTCCGAGCCTTCCTTCCGGTGACAGCCGGGGCATTCGCTGCCGATGATGCCGGTGTAGCCGCAGGCCGGATCCCGATCCAGAGGGTGGTTGATGGAACCGTAGCCCACGCCGGATTCTTTCATGCAGCGGATGACTTGCTCGAAGGCTGCCAGATTTTCACAGGGGTCGCCGTCCAGCTCAATGTAGGTGATATGCCCGCCGTTGGTCAGAGCGTGATAAGGGGCTTCCTTGCGGATCTTGTCAAAGGCGGAAATGCCATAGTAGACGGGAACATGGAAGGAATTGGTATAGTAGTCCCGGTCGGTGACGCCGGGGATAGAGCCAAAGAGCTTGCGGTCAATGCGGACGAAGCGGCCGGACAAACCCTCTGCCGGAGTGGCGATGAGGGAGAAGTTGAGACCGGTATTCTCCGAAGCCTCATCCATTCGCTTGCGGAGAAAGCCGACGATCTCCAAGCCCAGGTTCTGGGCTTTTTCGCTTTCGCCGTGGTGAACGCCGGTGAGTGCCTTCAGCGCCTCGGCAAGGCCGATGAAACCCACGGTCAGTGTTCCCTGCTTCAGTACCTCGCCAACCGGGTCGTCGGGGCCGAGATTTTCAGAGCCAAGCCAGACGTGCTGGCCCATGAGGAAGGGATAATTCCGCGCAGGTTTGGCAGCCTGGATCTTGAAACGTTCCAGAAGCTGGTCGATGATCAGATCGGTGATCTTGTCCAGGGAATCGAAGAAAGCGTCCACGTTTCCTTTGGCGCGGATAGCCAGACGGGGGAGATTAATGGAGGTGAAGCTCAAATTTCCCCGTCCGGTGACGATCTCATGGGAGGGGTCAAAATGATTGCCGATGACCCGGGTGCGGCAGCCCATGTAGGCACACTCGGTATCCGGGTCGCCGGGCCTGTAATACTGGAGGTTAAAGGGCGCGTCCAGGAAGGAGAAATTGGGGAACAGACGCTTGGCCGATGTCTCCATGGCCAGGCGGAACAGATCGTAGTTGGGGTCGCCGGGATTGTAGTTGACACCCTCCTTGACCTTGAAGATCTGGACCGGGAAGATGCAGGTCTTTCCCTCCCCGACGCCGGCCTCGGTGGCTTTCAGCAGGGAGCAGATCACCAGGCGGCCTTCGGGAGAGGTGTCGGTGCCGTAGTTGATGGAGGAGAAAGCAACCTGCGCACCTGCCCGGGTGTTCATCAGGTTCAGGTTGTGGAGAAAGGCCTCCATGGCCTGATACGTTTCCTGATACGTCTCCTCCTGGGCGCGGTCCGCGGCGAAGGACTGGGCCCGTCCGATCACCCCCTGGGGATATCCGGCGGAAAGCAGGGCGCTACGCTCCGCATCCTGATAGCGGGGGAGGTTCTCCATGGTCAGCGGTTCTGTGTTAAAGATGCTGATGGGGCCGTCTGGGCTGGCGAGAAGCTCCAGAGCCTTCCCCATATTTTCCCGGTAGGAGCGGGCGAAGCTCTTTTTGACGCCCTCGGCCATGTAGTAGTCAAAATTCGGAATGCTCTGACCGCCATGTTGGTCATTCTGGTTGCACTGGATAGCAATCTGGGCCAAGGCGGCGTAGCTGGTGATGGATTTTGGCTCCCGGACCGCGCCGTGAGCGTTTTCAAATCCGCCTTTGAAGAGCTTTTTCAGATCGATCTGGCAGCAGGTGGTGGTCAGAGTGAGAAAGTCCATGTCGTGGATGTGGATGTCGCCGTCGATGTGCGCTTTGGCATGGGCGGGATTCAGGACGAATAGCTCGTTGAACTCCTTAGCACCCTCGGAGCCATAGCGGAACATGGAGCTCATGGCGGTGTCACCGTCAATGTTGGCATTTTCCCGCTTGACATCGTTTTCCGCGGCAGAGTGGAAGGTCAGATCTTCATAGACCCGCATGAGGCGTGTGTCCATCTCCCGGATACGGTTGCGCTCGGCACGATAGAGGATATATTCTTTGGCGGTACGGGCATGTCCCCGCTCAACCAGAATTTTTTCCACGGCGTCCTGTATAAATTCAACTGTTGGAACCTCCTGGCCGCAGTGGCTTTCCACGTAGGATGCGACCTCCTGTGCCAGAGAAAAGGCTGTCTGAAAATCCCGTCCGCCGCAGCTCTGCGCCGCTTTGAAAATCGCGTTGGCGATTTTCTCAATATTAAAAGGGACTTCCCGGCCATCGCGTTTCCGAATCTTGGTAATCATTTGCAGCGTCCTTTCCTGCCAGAGGAGGCAGCCAAATTTTTGAAACAAATATGCGGATATCCGCCGGAGAAGACAGATGTATACAAAAAAATACAGTCCAGACCACAAGATGTGGTAGAACATGCAAGCCTACTGTCTATTATAAAGCAGTTCAAGAAGGATGTCAAGAAAGGTGCGCAGAGGAGAAATCTGCAGAAAAAGCCGGAATTTACGCAAAAAATCCGGGTTCCGCGGCAATAAAGGCCCGGAGCCCGGAAAAAATTTTTTCTTAAAACTGTTCTTCCCGGCGTTGCTTACGCAAGGCGTTGCGTTTGGCTCCAGCCTCAAACTCGAATTTCTCCTCCATGGTTTCAGGGAGGATACCGGGAACAGGTGTGGGTTGCTCGTTTTCGTCTAGGGCGACCATGACCAGGTACGCTCGGTTGATGAGCTTGCGGACGCCATCCATGTTCTCCACGAAGGTCTGGACCCGGACTTCCATGGAGGTCCGGCCTACATAGGTAATCTGGCCGAAGAGGACGATGGTGTCGTTGACGTGGGCCGCGGCTTTGAAGTGGAGGTTGTCGATGGAAACAGTGGTGACGTTGCAGTTGGAGTGGCGGCGGGCGACCACTGCGGCGACCACGTCGATCCACTGCATCAACTGACCGCCGAAGAGACGGTTGTAGCCGTTGATGTGCTCGGGGAGAAGGATCTGCACCTGTTCGGTGCGGGATTCTGCCACAGTTTTGGCGGGACGTTGTTCTTGATTCATAGGGAATTCCTTTCTGGATTAAAAATGAAAACGGCGGATTACTTCGTTCTTGAATTTTTTGCGGGCGAAAATCGCCATGGCCAAGATGGTCAGAAGGGCATAGACTGCAGGCGTGGCACAGGCCCAGAAAACCGTCGCCACCCGGCACGCATAAAGCAGGAGGGGGAGAAAACCCAGCGGGATCATGGCGATGGCGTAGCCAATATAGGCGTTCCAGAGCATCTTCCGCGCGAACACGATGATGGTCATCAGCAGCGTCGCGCCGATCATCAGAAAAGGGATCACCAGATTCACCGACCAGCGGTGGTAGCCGGTGAGAAGGTCCATAACCAACAGGACGCCGGAAAGCCCCAGGGTGTGGAGGATGATTTTGGCGCCCCCGTGCATGCGGGAGAGAATGGTGTTGCCCACCAGCAGCCAGAGATAGAGAAGGGGGATAATAACGAACAGGGACCAGGGGCGTGGAGCGCTATCCCAGGTCATCCAGTTGATGAAAAGTGTGATGACCCCTGCCGCGATGGTTAGAAAGAGAAAGAGCCGGAAGAGAAAGGCGCGCAGTCTCCGCATTCTGTTCTGGGGGTAAGCGGGGAAGTAGGGATTGGGAATGAGAATGGCGGGCGTGCCCTCCGGAACAGAAGAGGAAATGGAACGGTGGCAGAGTGGGCAGGCCAGCTGGTTGTCCGGCAGAAGAACCCCGCAGTTTTCACATTGTTTCATGCGGATACCCCCAATTGTTGGAGTGGATTTCAATTTGAACGCCGGCATCGTCTGCGAGAAACCGGAAAAACTGCCGGATGAAGTCGTTTTCCAGGATGGTGCGGCTGAAGGAAAAGGTCAGGACATCTCCGAAGGTGCAGACCCCGCAGTTGGCAGGGCTTTTAAAGGTGGGGTATAAAATCAGCTGGGCACGGGCGATCTCGGCGGCCATGTCAGCCGGCATCCGGATGCGCCCCAGATTGGATATGGTAATGGTCTTGCAGTTCTCGCCGCGGAGATTGAAGGCTTCCCGAAGAATCAGCTTTTTCAGGAACAGGGGGACGAATTTTACCGCCAGATTGCGCTCCAGACGGACATTTTCAGCGATGAGTTCCTCCAGGCGGGGACGGGCGCTTTTGGCGGCCAGCTCCCGGCGTACCTCCGTTAGGATTTCGTCAAAGCCCATCTCCTCTCGGAGCGAGACACAGACGTTGGCCACCCCGAAGAAGTTGCGCAAGGTCCGGGACGGGAAGACCGCCCGGAGATTGACGGGAATGGAAATTGTGACCGGGCGGCGGGACTGGAAATAGCCGTATTCCATGCGGGATTCCCGGATGGCCTGGATCAGGGCGGCGGTGAGATATTCTGTGACTGTGGCGCCGCGCCGTTTGGCGGCGGCATGGATCTGTCCGGCGGACATATCCCCAGTGAGGACGTTGTTCCCCAGCGGCTCAAAGGGGATCCCCTCCAGACGGAACGCCCGGGGCTCCTTCCGGCGGCGGACCTTGACCGGGCGGTAGTAGCGGGTAAAGCTGTCCTCCATTTCATAGCGGCTGGGAACGTCGTCGGGACGGATGACCAGACCTTCGTCACGAATTTCTTTTCCAGTGAAAAGCAAATACTGATAGACGATGGTCTTAAGAAATTCCAGCGCGCCAGTTCCATCGGTGAGGGAATGGAACATTTCTACGGAGATGGTACAGCGGTAATAAAGCACCCGCAGAAAGTAGCCGTTGTTGGCACGGGGTTCCAGGGGGGCGCAGGGATAGGCGGTTTCCGGCTGGACCTTCAGTGGGCGTTCGTTTTGATCGAAAAAATTCCAGAAGACCCCGCGGCGGATTTTGACCTGCAGAACCGGATACCGCTGGATGGCAAGCTCTGCTGCCTTTTGCAGGAGTTCGGGATTGATTTCGCGGCGCAGTTCCATAGAGACACGGTAGATGGAGGAATTGGAGTTTTTTGTAACCGCCGGAAAAATTTTAGCGGCATTGTCGAGGCGGTACCATCGGTCCATTCGCGTTCACTTCCCTAGGTAATTGTTTTCGTCGGATTTGAACAGCAGGTGGAGAAATGCCTGCATCAGTCGATTCCTCAATATAGTCAGTGGAAAGCCCTATCGCTTTCTCTCTGCTCTTATTATACACTAAAAGCAGAGAAAGTTCAATTTTCCGCAGTTTTGGCCGCTCCCGCCGTTTGGCACCGGCGAAACCGGCTGGGAACCAGTGTTCCCGAGCAGGAACGCCGGACTTCAAAGGCTGTCTCTGCTTTTTGAGTATAAAAAGGCGTTGAGATGCACCAATACTCTCAAAGGAACGCGGGTCCAAGGAGACCGTGATTGGGAACTGCGTTTTTTCAAAAGAGAAGCCTTTAAAGCTATTATAGCACAAAACGTTTTGGCCAACAGTGATTTTCTAAAATGTTCATTTTTGTTTCACAATCACAAAAATCAAAAGAGAACCACTGAAACCGAAAAGAGGGAGTTGCTTTTTTGCCGGCAATCGTGTAAAATAAGGCAGAAAAATGGGATTGCTGCGGAGAATCCCCAAAGGAGTTCTATCAGATGGAAAACGAAAAATACGGGATTGTTCTGATTGGCTGCGGGCATATCGGGCAGTCCCATATCGAAGAAATTTACTACCGGGATGAGATCCGGGTGGCCGGTGTGGTGGATGTCCATGAGGAAACTGCCCGACTGTTTGCGCGGAAATACGGCGCGGAATCCTGGGAAACTGACTACCGGGAATACTTAAAGCGGCCGGACGTGGACATCGTGATCATTGCCACGTATGCGGATTCGCATTTGTCGATTCTTCGGGACTGCTTGGCGGCCGGGAAGCACGTCCTCTGCGAAAAGCCCATGACAGTGGCTGACCCCACCGCAGCAGAGGAGTTTTACCGCCTGGTCAAGGCATCGCCTTCCAAGGTGCTCATCGCCCACATCCTGCGGCACAACGCCACCTACAACCGGGTCGCCAAGATGATTCGGGAGGGTGCTATTGGCGATGTGCGGCTCATCCGTATGGTGCAGAACCATCACATCATGGATAAGGCCCGCTACGGCCGGCTGATGGAGGACTGTCCTCCCTTCGTGGATTGCGGCGTTCATTATGTAGACGTCATCCGGTGGTTTACCGGGTGCGAGATCACATCCATCGGGGGGGTCGGAACCCGGATCGGGGACGCGGTGCCTGACGGGCATTTCGATTACGGCCTGCTGGCCATGACGCTTTCAAACGGCGGCGCCGCCTATTATGAGGCCGGCTGGGCGGAGACGGTGGCTGCACAGAATCTCAAGGAATTTTGCGGCACAAAGGGCCGCATTCGGCTGGTGCTGCAGTGCGATCGTCGTTCTGACCGGGAGGAAGGGGACCTCATTGAGTATTACGATGCACAGACCCGGACCTATCACACTATCAACAGCCCCAGCATCTACAAAAACATGTGGGGACAAATGCAGTGCCTCATCGGTATGATCGAGGGCCGGGAAGAAGGAAATCCCACCATGGAGGATGCCTACCGGGCCTTTCAGATCACCCTTGCCGGAAAAAAAGCACTGGAGGAAAACCGAGTGATCGCCCTTCCCTAAAGAAAACAAGCAGCCGGTCCCTGAGCCTTCATAAAAAATGCGAGCCGCGGATTTGCTTCCGCGGCTTTTGCTATTCGTGCCGCAGCGCCTCCACGGGGCGGAGGGCCGCCGCTTTTTTAGCCGGATAGGCCCCGAAGACCATTCCGGTCAACAGGGCGCAGCCGATGCAGGCGGCGATTAGAGCCGGCCGTACCGAGTAGGCGATTCCCATAAGCAGGCAGCCGAGCCAGCCCGCAAAAATGCCTGCTCCGGTTCCGGCAATACTGCCCAGCAGAGAAAGGAAGCCCGCTTCCAGAAGAAATTCTCGGACGATGACAGCCGAGGAAGCACCAATGCTCTTTTTCACCCCGATTTCCCGCGTCCGTTCTCCTACCGAGGATAGCATCACTGTCATAATGGACAGTCCGGCTACCAGCAGGCTGATTCCGGCGATGACGGAGAGAACGGTGGAAACCGTGTCCAGGATGCCGGTAAACTGGTCAGCATACTGGCTGAAGTTATCCACGCTGACAGCGCCGCTTTGTCCGAAACGGCTGTCCAGGGAGCGGGAAAGCAGCGTGCCCACCCGGGCGGCATCGGCGCCATCCTTCAGCTGGACGGCAATGCGGTCGAAGCCCTGACGGCCGGTGCATTCCTGCTGGGCGGTGTAGGGCAGATACAGGAACATCGGCACATAATCCCCCATGAAGCTCTGGAGGATGTTTCCCCCAGCCTCCACGACGCCGATGATGGTGAATTCCTCATCCCGGCTGTTTAAGCGGATGCGCAGGGTCTTGCCCACGGCATTGTCCCGGCGGTACATCTCTTGGACAAAGCTCTGCTCCACCAGGCAGACGCGGCTGCCGGCAAGAACATCTGCCCGGCTGATGGTCCGGCCGTAAAGGAGGTTCAGGGAGATGATACGGGTTACATTGGCGTCGACCCCCCAGACCATTCCCTTGATCTCGCTGCCCCTTGCCAGGACTTCGGTGTAGCTGTAGGTAAGGGGCGTGGCCTCCACTACGCCGGCCGCGGTCTGGACGAAGCCTAGCTCCTCCTCTGTGAGGAGACAGCCGCTGCCGCTTTCCGTATGGATGGTAATGCCCCGCATCCCCAGGCTGTCCAGTTCGCTGCGCACCGCGCCGCTGCCCAGGTCGCTGATGGTTCCGATGATCAGCACCGAAAACACGCCGATAGCGATGCTCAGAACGGTGAGAATGGAACGCGAGGGCTGGCGGAAAATGCTGCGCCAGGCATCTTTGATGGATTCCATGAGCTCCTCCTTTACTGGACGGATTTCAGACGGACAGGTCCGTCCGCTTTGACGTTGGACGCGTTGAGGACCACCTGTTCGTATGGACTGAGGCCGTAGGTAATAGCCACCGAGGTAGACAGCTCCACGCTGGTTTTGACGTCCCGCCGCTGAACGGTGCCGTCTTTGTAGACGTAGACGTATTCGGTTCCAGCGGCATCCTGCAAAACAGCCTCGTAGGGGAGAAGATGCAGCATTTCTTCCTCGCCGCAGGCGATTTTTGCCCGGACGGAGTAGCCGGGACGAAGAACATCAAAATCGTCCTCCACCGTGGCGGTAACGTCCACCACCGTTTCGTAGGCAAGCCCGCTGAGCTTTTGGTAGGCCGTGGGGAAAATCCGTTTGACCGTGGCGGCAAAGGTGCCGTCCTCTACGGCGGAGGTCGTAAAAAGAATGCGCTGGCCGGGGCGAATGCGCCCGATGTCATTTTCACCCACCGTCAGGCGGAGCTGGAGCGGGTGCAGCACGGAGACGGCCGCCGCAGCGGACTGCGGCAGAAAAAGCTCCCCTTCGGTGAGAGAAAGGGAGGTGAGAGTGCCCGACGCCGGGGAGAGGATTTTGGCGGGAAGCTCCAGAGTTTCGAAAAGTTCATCGGCGTCTACCGCTGCCAGGACGGTCTGCAGCCCATCTGGAAAAAGGCCGCCGGGCAAGGCGTCCGCATATTCGGCGGCGTAGCTCAGAACTGCGCGCTTGGTGGTCTCCGTGTCCACGGTGGCGATCACATCGCCGTAGGAAACGGTGTCGCCCACCTCGACAAGGACCTGATCCGGTACGACCGGATAGCGGAGGGTCACTTCCTTTTTCCGAAGTTCCTCAACCGTCCCGTTGACGGTCAAAGTTTCGGTGTAGGGATATTCCTTCATGGTGACAACCTCGACCTCCGGCTTGCGCGCTTCCATCGCTGCAGGAAGCAGCAGGACGCCGCCGATAACGGACAGGACGGCCACTGCCAGGATGATGTATTTTTTCAAACGTATTCCTCCCGTTCGCCGTGCATTTCAAGGTTAGTTTGGCGGAAAAGCAGCAAAATATCAGAGAAGCGCCGGATTTTTTCGATACGAAAATTTGGAAACAGGTTTTGAAACGGCATGCATAATGCGGCGGGTTCCTTAAAGAATAAAGACAGCGCGGATTTTCGGAATGCCGTATGGCGAAAGGAGGAGTGAAAGATGAATTTGGTGCCCTGCGGCAAGGATTGCGCCTATCAGCAGGATGGGTACTGTACGCGAAGCGGAAGCGCCGTTCCCGCCAGCGCCAAGGTGGACGGCTGCTGCTATTTTGAGCCGCGGAAAAAGCCGTAAAACCGGCTGCTGTCCGGAGCTTTTAAGCGGCTGTTGGAGAGCATAATAAGACAGCGCCGGGCATTTTACAGAATGCCCGGCGCTGCTGTGCTTTTCCGGTACGGATTCAGAGATTAAATCAGTGAAAGACCTCGCAGGTTCCTTTATTACAAAAATTCACAGATTTCCCCCAATTTGTTCAGGCTTTTTATTTGGCGGGGGCTGTATAATAAAATCAGAGATTTTACGGCCGGGAATACCCGGCTGATACATAAAAGCGTGACAGGAGGATCGTATGAGCAGTTTTGTAACATTGGAGAATGTCTATAAGCGTTATCATATGGGAGAGGTAACCATCACTGCTTCCGATGGAGTTTCCTTTGAGATCGAAAAGGGAGAGTTTGCGGTAGTCGTCGGCTCCAGCGGTGCAGGAAAGACCACCGTTCTGAACATGTTGGGTGGCATGGACAGCTGCGATGAGGGAACGATCCTCGTCGACGGCCAGGACATCGCAAAATACACCCCCCGGCAGCTCACCCAGTACCGGCGCTTCGATATTGGTTTTGTCTTTCAGTTTTACAACCTGGTTCCCAACCTCACCGCCCGGGAGAATGTGGAGTTGGCCACCCAGATCTGCAAAAACCCCATGGATGCGGCGCAGGTCCTGCGGGAGGTGGGGCTGGGAGACCGGCTCCAGAACTTTCCCGCTCAGCTTTCCGGCGGCGAACAGCAGCGGGTCTCCATCGCCCGTGCACTGGCCAAGCGGCCCAAGCTCCTCCTCTGCGACGAACCCACCGGCGCCCTGGACGACAACACCGGAAAAGCAATCCTCAAGCTTTTGCAGGACACCTGCCGGCAGAATGAGATGACGGTGATTCTGATCACTCATAACCAGGCGATCACGCCCATGGCAGACCGGGTGATCCGGATGAAAAACAGCCGGGTCAGTCAGGTGATCCTCAACGACCGGCCGACCCCGGTGGAAGAAATCGAATGGTGACGGGAGGGGTGCTGCGATGAGACGGAAACGCAACCAGCTCCTGCACGAGATGGTGCGGAGCGTCTGGCGGACGCGGACCCGGTTCCTTTCCATCCTGGCGATCGTGGCCATTGGCTGCGGCTTTTTTGCCGGCGTCAAGGCCAGCTGCCCGGATATGAAACTGACCGCTGACCAGTATTTTGAGGAAAGCAGGCTCATGGACCTCCACCTAGTCTCCACCTTTGGCTTCAATGAAAATGACGTCGAAGCTATTGAAGCGGTGGATGGCATCCGGGGGATGATGGCGAGCTATTCCACCGACGCCTTTTTGGAGGCGGGGGATAGTTCCAATACTATCGTCAAGGTGTACTCTCTCCCTGCAGGACGGGAGGAGGATGATGAGGATTATCTCAACCGTCCGGTGCTGTCGGAAGGGCGCTTTCCAGAAAAATCCGGCGAATGCGTTGTGGAACGGAACATACACACGCCGGAAGAGTTCCGACTTGGAAACACCATCCGGCTGCTCTCCGGTTCAGAGGATGCGGATCTTTCCGAGACGCTGAAAACAGATACGTATACCATCGTCGGTGTCGTGGAGAGCGCCATGTACATCGGTTTCGATCGTGGACACAGCACCATCGGCGACGGCGAAGTGGACGCCTTTTTGATGGTACCGGAAGAGGATTTTTCCTTGGAGGTCTACACCGACGTGTATCTGACGCTCCAGAATACTGCAGGTTTGTCTGCTTTTGAAGACGCATACACTGACGCGGTGGAACAGGCCAGCAAGGACTTTGAATCGGTAGCGGAGATCCGGGGCGAAGAGCGATACGACGAAATTTTCGAGGAAGCGCAATCGGAAATTGACAAGGCCAAGGCGGAGCTGGCGGACGGCGAGCAGACCCAGGCCGAAGAGCTGGCCAAGGCGGAAAAGGAGATTGCTGATGCGGAGCAGGAACTGAATGACGGCCAGTCGGACTATGACCGGGCCCTCGCCCGCTTCAACAAGGAGATTGCTGATGCGGAAGAACAGCTGGCCGACGGGGAGACCCAACTGAAGGAAGGCGAGGACGCCTACGAAAAGGCTTTGGCCCAGTACGAATCCGGTTTGGCCGATTATCAGGCGCAGCTGCCGGAGGCCCAGGCTCAGATCGCCGCTTATCAGGCCCAGGCGGACCAGCTGGAGGCGGAGGCCGGGGAGGCCATCCGGCAGACGGACGCCGCCCGGGCTGCTTTGACCGCCATGCAGGGAGTGCTGGACAATTTTGCGGAAACCAGCCTTCCGGCAGGACAAATTCCAGAGGATACGCAGGCGGCCATTGCCGCTGCGGACGGGTTGAGCGCGTTCCTGCCGGAGGGGACTCTTCCTTCCGGCACTAGCCTATCGGGGATACTGACAAAGTATGTGGTGTCCGAAGGCACGACGAAGCAGACCCTCGGACGCCAACTGGAGCGGATCGCAGACTCCGTTGAGGAAACGCTGCAGCCCATGGAGGAAGGGTTGGCCCCGGCCAAAACGGCGTTGGAACAGTTGACCGCAGGCATCGCTTCCGCCCAGGCGCAGCTGGATTCCGCCAAGGCGGAGCTGGACAGCGCGAAGATCCAACTGGATGAGACGAAAGCTCTTTTGGAGGAAAAGGACGCGGAACTGGACGAGGGCTGGCGGCAGCTGGCCTCCTCCCGGCGCTCCGGCCAACGGAAGCTGAATGAAGCCAAGCAGAAGCTGGACGACGGGCGCACAGAGCTGGAAGACGCCAAGGCGGAATATGAAAAAGCCAAGGCGGATTCCGACGCGGAACTGGAAGAAGCCCGCCAGAAGATCGCCGATGCGGAGCGGGACTTAGCCGACCTGAAGGAACCGACCTGGTACGTCTGGAACCGGAACAACAATCCGGACTATTCCAACTACAGCGAGGACTCGGAAAAGGTGGACGCGGTCGCGGCGGTTTTCCCGGTGTTCTTCATTCTGGTGGCGGCGCTGGTCTGCCTGACGACCATGACGCGGATGGTGGAAGAGCAACGGACGCAGATCGGCACGCTGAAGGCGCTGGGCTATTCCCGAGGCGCGATCATGGTCAAATATCTGGCCTACGCCATGGCGGCAAGCTTCACGGGGGCGGTGATCGGCCTGGCCATCGGGTTTAAGCTGTTTCCATACGTCATCATCAACGCCTATAAGGCGATGTATAACCTGCCCACTCCCCTGACCCCCATCCATTGGGCCTTCGGAGCGGCTTGCACGGCGGTGTCAGTGGTCTGCATGGGTCTGACCACCCTGGGGGCCTGCACCGCTTCCATGCGGGAGTTCCCGGCTCAGCTGATGCGGCCAAAGGCCCCAAAGGCCGGCAAGCGGGTCCTGCTGGAACGGGTCTCCTTTATCTGGAAGCGGCTGAATTTCACCCAGAAAGTGACCGTCCGCAACCTGTTCCGTTACAAACGGCGGGCGCTGATGACCATCATCGGCATCGCCGGATGCACAGCGCTGATGCTTACAGGCTTCGGCCTGCGGTACGCCATCATTTCCATCGGAGAAAAGCAGTACAGCAGCATCTTCGTCTACGATACCCTGGCGGCTCTTGAGGAAAATCTTTCCGAGGACCAGGCCCGGGCAGTTTTGAATTCCGCCGTGTCCGCCGGGGATGTGGAAAGCGGTCAGCTTCTGTACACCCGCAGCCTGGACGTCAGCGCCGGCGGGATCGTGCGGACTATCAACCTTATGGTCCCGGAGGACCCGGAAGGAATGCGGGACTACATTGACCTCCACGAGCGGATCGGCGGGGAGAAGCTTGATATGTCCGACGACGGCGTGATCATCAACGAGAAGCTGGGCAAGATCCTGAAGGTCGGGGTAGGGGATGAGATTTCTCTGATCAACCCCGACGGGCGGCCGATCCGGGTGACTGTCACCGGCGTCAATGAAAATTACGCCCTCAATTACGTATATATAACGCCGGAGCTCTATGCGAAGCAGTTCCGCAGCCAGCCTTCCTACAACGAAATGCTTTTAAATCTGACCGAAGGAGCGGATGAGAGCGCAGTTTCCAGCGAGTTGATGAAGCTTTCCGAAATCCAGGGCGTGGCCCATACCTCTGGCATCAACAATGATTTTGTCAACATGCTGGGCAGCCTCAACAGCATCGTATGGGTGCTGATCTTCTCGGCTGGCGCTTTGGCTGTTGTGGTACTTTACAATCTGGCCAACATCAACGTCAACGAACGGGTCCGGGAGCTGGCGACCATCAAGGTTTTGGGCTTCTATGACAAGGAGGTCACTTCCTACATCACCCGAGAAAACACCATTTCTGCAATATTGGGGATGCTGATCGGCCTGGTGGGGGGGATTGCGCTGGAGCGGTTCGTCGTGCTCACCGCAGAGGTGGATATTGTGATGTTCGCCCCGGATATGTCCTGGGACTGTTATGTTTTTGCCGGGCTTCTGACCATGCTTTTTGCAATGGCTGTCAATTTCTTCCTGCATTTCAAGCTGAAAAAAATCGACATGGTGGAATCCCTGAAATCTGTAGAATGAGAAAAGCCGTCCCGCAAAGCGCGGGACGGCTTTCACCTTAAAAGAGCTTTTCGCAGTAGGAACGGATGATGGAGCAGGAGGCGGCAAAGCGATCCTGCTCATCCTCCGTCATGGGGACTTCGATGACCTCCTTGGCGCCGGTGCGGTTCAGAATAGTGGGGACGCCTGCGTAGATGTCCCGTTGTCCGTACTCGCCAGAGAGGAGGGTGGACACGGGCAGGATGCGGTTTTCGTCGTGGAGGATAGCGCGGATGATGCCGGCTGTGGCGCTGGCAATGCCGTAACAGGTGTTGCCCTTCCGTTCGATGATCTCCCAGGCGGCGCCCACCGTATCTGCCAGCAGCCCTTCTGGGGTCAGGTTGCCGAAGCGTTTGGGGTTATCCGCCAAAATGCGCAGGAACTGCTTACCGCCTACCGTTGCCCGGCTCCAGGGGACCATCTCTGAATCGCCGTGTTCTCCCATGACCACGGCATGGACCGACCGGGGATCCACATCCAGACCACGCCCGATAAAATACTTCAGGCGGGCCGTGTCTAGGGACGTGCCGGTGCCGATGACCTGGCTGGCGGGAAGGCCGCTGATTTTCCATACGTAGTAGGACATAATATCCACGGGATTGGAGATGACGATGAAATGGCCATGAAACCCTTCCGCCATGATCGGCCCGACAATGCCCTGAAGAATCTTTTTCGAGGAATCCAGCCACGCCAGACGGTCGTCTCCGACCATGGGGGCGCTGGCGGTGATGACGATGATGGAAGCGTCGGCGCAGTCATGGTAATCCCCTGCGTGAACCTGGACGTTTCGGCCCAAATACTCGATGCTGTGCTGCATGTCAAAGGTCTCGCCTACGGCTTTTTCGCGGTTCAAATCGGTGAGCACCAGCTCGTCGCAGAGCCCCTGAACCAGCAGGCTGAACGCAGTAGTAGCGCCGACGTTTCCGGCGCCGATGATGACGATTTTGCTGTGATTCATAATACACCCTCCTTATATGGAAGTAGTGTATCCCGCAAGACAGCAATTATGGCATCCGGAGAAATTTTTGAAGGGTCACGGCGAAAGACGCTTGCTGAAAATCAGCTCCAGCGGCTCCCCTTCCGGCAGAAAGCTGCCTACAGCGCGATAGCCCAGCTTCGTGTAAAAATGCTGGGCACATTCGTTGGAGGCGGTGGAGGTCATGACCAGCCGATAGCCCAGCACCCTCATTTCGGATTCCCAAAAATCCATCATCTGCCTTCCGAATCCCCGTTCCCGCTGTCCCTCTAGAAGAAAAAGCATGTTGAGAAACGGCGTGTTGTCCCAGAACAGATTATACCGCATCCATCCGAGAAATTTTCCGCCTTCCTCCGCGAGAAAAACACGGTTCCGGCTGATGGAATAACCCAGTTCCTCCCGGCTGATGTGTGCGTCGTAAGCGGAAATGGTCTCCAGATCATTTTCTGTGGCAGTCCGGACCGTCATATTGCAGCCCCCCCTTTGCTTTTTTATTACTTTACCATGTTTGCCCGCTTTCCGCAAGACGACGGTTTGACAGTCCCGCTGTTTTGTGTTACAATATAAACAATATCCGCCTGCAGAAAGGGGCGGATTCCAGTTTCAGAAAGGAAGCGTTTTCGTGAGCGAGTGCACCCATAACTGCGAAACCTGCGGTGAGAACTGCCCGTCCCGCGCCGGCGCCAGCAATCCCGCGGATTTTCTTGAAAAGCCCCATGAACTCAGCCATATCAAGAGGGTGATCGGCGTTGTCAGCGGTAAAGGCGGCGTCGGAAAGTCTCTTGTCACCTCTATGCTCAGCGTCATCATGCAGCGCCGCGGTTATCAGTCCGCTGTGCTGGACGCCGACGTCACCGGCCCCTCCATCCCCAAAGTCTTCGGCCTCAAAGAAAAAGCTACCGGTGACGAGAGCGGCATCTATCCGGTCAAGACCAAGACCGGCATCGAGGTCATGAGCGTCAACCTCCTTCTGGAGGATGACACCGTCCCGGTCATCTGGCGTGGGCCTATTATCGCGGGCACCGTCAAGCAATTCTGGACCGATGTGGTCTGGAATGACGTGGACTATATGTTTGTGGATATGCCTCCCGGAACCGGTGACGTGCCGCTGACGGTATTCCAGTCCCTGCCCCTGGACGGTATCATCGTGGTGACCTCTCCTCAGGAACTGGTGTCCATGATCGTGGCAAAGGCTGTCAAGATGGCCCAGGCCATGAATATTCCGATTCTGGGGATTGTGGAGAACATGAGTTATGCCGTTTGTCCCGACTGCGGCAAAAAAATCTCCATTTTCGGCGAAAGCCATGTGGAAGAAGAAGCGGCGAAGTACGGCCTGAAGGTTCTCGGCCGTCTGCCCATCGATCCCCAGCTGGCCAGGGTCTGCGACCAGGGCGTCATGGAGCTGTTCGAAGGCGATTGGTTGGAAGGCGCCGCCGACGCCGTGGAAAGCTGCGGCAAATAAGGAGTTTTCGATGAAAGATCGAGCACAGGAGGCGGAGAACGCCTTTCGGGCGGGCTACAATTGCAGTCAGGCGGTGGCAGTCGCCTTTGCGGACCGTATAGGCTTGGAGAAGGATCTTGCCGCGCGGCTGGTTTCCGGCTTCGGCGGCGGCTTCGGCCGCTTGCGGGAGGTCTGTGGTGCGGTGTCCGGGATGGTCTTTGTGGCCAACGCCCTCAGCGGCTATCAGGATCCCAGGGCAACCACGGAGAAGGCCGCCCATTACGCCCGGATCCAGAAGCTAGCGGAGGCTTTTCGAGCAGAGACCGGCAGTATCGTCTGCCGGGAACTTCTGGGCCTTCCTGCCGGAAAGGAACCCCCTGTCCCGGAGGCGCGGACAGACGCCTACTATAAAAAGCGCCCCTGTCCGGAGCTGGTCCGGCTGGCGGCGGAGATCCTCTGCCGGGAGTTCCCGGAAGCAGAATAAATTCCAGAAAATACGCGGTTCCTGTTAAAAAAGATTTGACAGGGACCGCGTTTTGTGCTATACTATATAAGCCGCATGTTCTGGGCTCCCTAAGTCGGACAAACCGCGCCTTAGAAACAGCGAGTTTATAGAAAAGGCAGGTGCCTTATAAAATGTTCGCAATTATGGAAACCGGCGGAAAGCAGTACCGTGTTCAGCCTGGCGACGTGGTGTTCATTGAGAAGATCGAAGGGGACGCTCAGTCCTCCGTGACCTTTGACAAGATCGCTCTAGTGGCCGATGAGAACGGGACCAAGATCGGCGCTCCCTACGTGGATGGCGCGACCGTCTCTGCAACTCTGCTCAAAAACGGCAAAGGCAAAAAGATTACCGTTTTCACTTACAAGCCCAAAAAGAGCTCGAAGCGCAAAATGGGTCACAGACAGCCTTACTCCCAGGTGAGAATCGACGCCATCAACGCCTAAGTCATGATCGACGCGACGTTGTGGACGGCTAACGGCCGGACGGCGGGATTCCGGATCTCCGGGCACGCCGGTTATGAGGACAGCGGAAAGGATATCGTCTGCGCCGCCGTTTCCTCGGCCATGCAGCTTACGGCCAACGGGATAACCGAGATCCTTCACTATGAGCCGGTTCTCAACGTGGAGGAAAGTGCCGTGACCTTGCAGACAAAGAGGGGCTGTGACGACCAGGGAGTTCTGGCGATGTTGGATTCGTTCCGGCTTCAGTTGGAAATCCTCGCGGAACAGTACCCGCAGTTCATCCAAATCCATATCCTGGAGGTGTAAGTGATGTTAAAGCTCAGCATTCAGTTCTTTGCTCATAAAAAGGGCGTTGGTTCTACGAAAAACGGCCGTGACTCCGAGTCCAAGCGCCTTGGCGCTAAACGCGCCGATGGCCAGAAGGTCCTCGCCGGCAACATTCTCGTCCGGCAGCGCGGAACCCACATCCATCCCGGCAACAACGTTGGGATCGGCAGCGACGACACCCTGTTCGCTCTGGTGGACGGCGTCGTGAAGTTTGAGCGTATGGGCCGCGACCGCAAAAAGGTCAGCGTCTATACCGTTCAGTAAGAAGGAAAAGCCCCGAGCGGTTCGCTTGGGGTTTTTTGATGCGGCCTCTCTGCTCTTCCGGATGGAAGGCACGCGTTTTCTGCCCGCGGCGGCCGTATCTTTTTCCCCTTGCTGGCAGATACTACAAATGCTGGCTCAAGCGTGTTTTGCCGGATGGCGGAACGCGCTTTTGGGGGTTAAAAGTTCCGTCAGACGGTTTCGGCCGGAAAGGCATGGTATTTTCAATATGTTTATCGATCGGGCAAAAATTTTTATAAAAGCAGGAGACGGCGGAAACGGCGCGGTTTCCTTCCACCGGGAAAAATATGTCGCGGCCGGCGGGCCGGATGGCGGAGACGGCGGAAAGGGCGGCGATGTGATTTTTGTCGTGGACAAAAGCGTCGACACCCTGGTGAATTTTCGCTACCGCTATAAATTCGAAGCCCAGAACGGCCAGCCCGGCAGTTCTAAACGCTGCTCCGGAAAAAGCGGGGAAGATTTGGTCATCCAGGTTCCTCTGGGTACGATCGTCCGGGAGGCCGCTTCCGGGCAGGTCATGGCAGACCTCTCCAACGGTGAACCAGTGGTTTTGGCTCGGGGCGGAAAGGGCGGAGCGGGCAACCAGCACTTCGCCACCGCCACCCGGCAAATCCCGCGTTTTGCCAAGCCGGGAGCCAAGGGCGAGAGCTTTGAGGTGACGCTGGAACTGAAACTGCTGGCGGATGTGGGCCTGGTCGGGTTCCCCAATGTTGGGAAATCTACCTTTATTTCCGTGGTCAGCGCCGCCCGCCCTAAGATCGCGAATTACCATTTTACAACGCTGAACCCTGTGCTGGGCGTCGTTAAAATCGACGATGATCGTTCCTTCGTCATGGCCGACATTCCCGGCTTGGTGGAAGGGGCCAGCGAGGGTGTCGGGCTGGGCCACGACTTTCTGCGTCACGTCGAGCGCTGCCGGCTGATCCTTCACTTGGTGGATGTCTCCGGCTCCGAGGGTCGCGATCCCGTGGATGATTTCGAAAAGATCAATTTCGAGCTTCGGAACTTCAACGAAGAACTGGCGGACCGGCCGCAGGCCGTTTTGGCCAACAAATGCGACCTGGCCACAGAAGAACAGATCGCTGCCTTCCGTGAGTATATCGAGGGAAAGGGGCTGCCCTTCTTTCAAATCAGCGCCGCTACCACTCAGGGAACGGCAGAGGTCATCCACTATGTGGCGGAAAAGCTTCAGAAGCTGCCCCCATTGAAACGCTACGAGACGGAATTTGTCCGTCCAGACCCCGAAGCGGTCCGAAACGATCGCAGCTTTACCGTAGAGGTGGAGGACGGCGTCTATTACGTAGACGCGCCTTGGTTGGAGGGCATTCTCTCCATGGTCAACATGGACGATTACTCCTCTCTCCAGTATTTCCAACGGGTTCTCCGAGAATCCGGCGTGATTGACAAGCTGGATGAAATGGGCGTTCAGGAAGGTGATACCGTTGACATCCTGGGCTTCCGCTTTGAATATATCCACTGATCGGAGGCGGAATATTGGACGACATCATGCGCGCCCGCCAGATGAGCCCCTTGACCCTGGCCTTTCTCGGTGATGCGGTCTTTGAACTGCGTGTCCGGGAAAAACTGGCGGAAAAGGGGAGCGCTCCGGTGGGGAATCTTCATCGCCGTGCGGTCAGCGTTGTCTGTGCCAAAGCGCAGAGCCTGGCTGCGGAGCGGATCGCCCCCCTCCTGACTGAGGAGGAACTGGCTGTTTACAAGCGCGGCCGCAACAGTCACAGCAGTGTTCCGAAGAATGCCGATCCTTCGGAATACCGCAGCGCCACCGGCCTGGAGGCGCTTTTCGGCTATCTGCATCTCTGTGGTTCTTTGGAGAGGGAAGCAGAGCTGTTTGAAGCCGTCTGGAAGGAGACCGGCGAAAGCAGATAGGAGGCTTTTATGAAAAAACAGCACCGTGTGCTGAAGGTGTTTCTGGATGTTTTTGTGATTCTGGCAGGGACATTTATCTTTGCGGCGGGGCTGTACTTCTTTATTGAGCCAGCCAATATTGCTCCCGGAGGGGTTAGCGGTATCGCGTTACTGATTAACTATGTAAGCGGTGCGCCGGTAGGTGTGCTGAGCGCCCTCATCAACATTCCGCTGATCCTTATCGGCTATCGGTTTGTAGGGCGGGAATTTATCTGGAAGACCGTTCTATCCATCGCGAGCTTTACACTTTTTTACGATTATGTTTTGGTGTGGTTCCCGGTCTATGAGGGTGAAAAGCTGCTCTCCTGCATTTTTGGCGGGGTGATCTGGGGCCTTGGCCTTGGGCTGGTATTTCTTCGGTCCGGCTCGACCGGCGGCACGGATATCATTATCAAAATGATAAACCGAAAATTCCCGCATCTGCCTTTGGGGCGGGTGACTTTCTGTACCGATGGCGTCATCATTCTGGCTTCGATTTTCGTGTTCCGCAGCGTTGAGGCTGGCCTCTATGCGATTATCACCATTTTTGTCTGCTCCCAGATCATGGACGCCGTGATTTACGGCGGGGACAAGGGAAAGCTGGTCTATATCATTTCCTCCAGCCCCAAAGAGATTGCCGATGCAATTATGGCGGCGCTCGATCGCGGCACGACTTTCCTGAAAGGGGAAGGCGGCTTTACCGGCGAAGAAAAGCGGGTGCTGCTGTGTGCTCTGCGGCGGAATGAATACCACACCGTACAGACGATTGTGCAGAACATTGATCCGGATGCCTTTATGATTGTGGCGGATTCCTCTGAGGTCCGCGGCGAAGGCTTCAAGGCCATGATCGAGAAGAAATAAAAAGACCGGGGCGTTACTGCCCCGGAAGGGATTGCTTATTTGCAGTCGGAAGCCGAGTTGTTCGAACGGTTGGTGCTGTTCGAATTGTTGGTGCTGTTGGAAGCATTGGCCTTGGCTTTCTTCTTGGAAGTGGTGTTAGAATACTCGTTGGAGTATTCGTTTTGGTTGGAAGAATTGACCTTGTTCTGGCTGTTGTTTTCCATGTTTTTCACCTCACTTTTCGAGGTTAGTATCTGCGGTTTCCCCGCGCTTTATGCGGGAAATCTCAAATTTGTTGGCATTTTTCATGCAATAGAAAGGATGGTTTTGATGTCCGGGCATTCCAAATGGAACAACATTAAGAGGAAAAAAGAAAAAACTGACGGTGCGAAAGCGCAGGTCTTTACTAAGATCGGCCGCGAAATTGCGGTGGTTGTAAAGATGGGCGGAGGCGATCCCAATAACAACAGCGCCCTGAAGACGCTCATTGCAAAAGCGAAAGCCAACAACGTCCCCAATGACAACATCGACCGTATCATCAAAAAGGCCATGGGCGACGGCGACAAAAACAGCTACGAAAACATCACCTACGAAGGCTATGGCCCCAACGGCGTTGCAGTGATCGTCGAGTGCCTCACGGACAACCGCAATCGTACCGCTGGCGACGTCCGCCATCTCTTTGATAAGTTCGGAGGGAACCTGGGCACCAGTGGCTGCGTCTCCTTTGGCTTTAAGCAGAAGGGGGTGTTCGTCATCAACAATGAGGAAGGCCAGTACGATGAAGACAAGGTAATGGAGGACGTCATGGATTCCGGGGCGGAAGATTTCTCCATGGAGGAAGATATGGTGGAGATCACTTGTGCTCCCGCCGATTTTTCCGCTGTTCTGGAGGCTCTCCAAGACAAAGGCTACTCCTTTGAAACCGCTGAAGTCCAGATGGTACCGGACCTTTACACCCGCCTTGACGACGAAGAGCAGATCAAGAAGATGGGCCTCCTTCTGGAAAAGCTCGAGGAAAACGATGACGTTCAGAATGTCTGGCATAACTGGGAGAACGAAGAAGATTACGAGGGCTGAATTCCCAAATGGAAAACCCCACCGGTACATAACCGGCGGGGTTTTGGTTTGAAGATTAGATTATCGGATCCATGCGCCGCTGGCGTCCACCTGGTAACCGTCCGGTGTGGTGGCGTTACTGGCCATGACGCCGTTTTGGTAGAAATAATACCATTTGCCGCCGACAAGCTGCCAGCAGTTGTGAGCCATGGCACCGCTGCCGGTAAGATAGTACCAGGTGTTGCCCTCCTGATACCAGCCCGTGAGCATTCCTCCCCAGGAGCGGAGATAGTACCACTGCTTTCCATCCCACTTCCAGCCAGTGGCCATCAGGTTGGTCGAAGGTTCGAAGTAGTACCAGGTACTGTCGATCTTCTGCCAGGCGGAGGCAGGGCTCCTATCAGTAGCCCGGAGGAATTTCCAGGTCCCGTTTTGGTACTCGACCCAGCTTCCGCTCCCGTCTCTGGAGGAATACTGAGACTTGATTTCGGAATCCGGCTCCGAGGACTCCGGTTTTTCCGGTTCCTCCGGAGAAGGCTCTGACGACGTGCCGTAAACGTCGGTGTAGAATTTTTCCAGTCCGGAAATGGTCAGCAGAAACTGGTACCGGAAATGGACCTCCCCCGTGATTTCCGGTATGGTCGCGTTGAGGGCAACCTGATTTTCGATGGCGGTGATGCCGTACCAAGGGCTGGAGGCACTGGAATTGCCGGCTTTGTAATCCGCCATACCAATATAGAGCTTGACCCCGGTGCCGCGGACGGTATCCGCCCACCAATTGACCAATGTTTCATAGTCCGCCTTGTCATGGCCGATCTCCCAGTAAATCTGTGGGCAGATATAATCAATCCACCCCTCCTTGACCCATTTGCGGGTGTCCGCGTAATGGGAAAAGTACGTCTGGTTTCCGGCGGTGTTGGAGCCGTTGGGCATAGACGCGGTTTTGTTCGCCCAGATCCCGAAGGGGCTGATGCCAAAGGAAGCGGCTGGGTCCGCTTTATGGATAGCAGAATCCAGTGCCTGGATCAGCAGGTTTACGTTTTCCCGCCGCCAGTCGTCGGCAGACTTGAATCCGGAGCCGTATTTCGCGTAGCTCGCCGCATCTTCAAATCCGGTGCCGGGATAGAAATAGTCATCCATGTGAATCCCGTCTACATCGTAGTTACGGACGATTTCCACCACGCCGTCCACAACCAGTTGGCGGACCTCCGGCAGGCCGGGATCTAGGTAGTAGTTGCTGTCAGAATACTTTACCACCCATTCCGGATGCTGAACCGCCGGATTAGTGGATGCCAGAGAATTGTAATCCGCCGAGCCGGATCGGGTCACCCGGTAGGGGTTGATCCAGGCGTGAAGTTCCAGCCCGCGGGCATGGGCTTCTGTGACCCAATATTCCAGCGGGTCAAAGCCTTCGGCGGGAGCGATACCCTGAGAACCGGTCAGGTATTGGCTCCAAGGATAGATGGAGGATTTGTAAAACGCGTCGCCGTTGGGCCGCACCTGAAGGATGACGGCAGTCATCCCCATACTTTTGCATTTGTCGAGGATTTTGTCCGCTTCACTTTTCAGCTGCGCTACGGTGAGGCCGGTCTTAGTCGGATAGTCCAGGTTATAAATGGTCGAAACCCAGACTGCCCGGAACTCCTTGGGAGTGTCGGACGCCGAAACCGGAAGTGTTACCAGGGATAGAGCTGCCGCCAGAGCTAAAAGTGCTGATAATAATCGTTTGAATCCTTTCATAACTGTCCTTTCTGTCTGTAGCAATGTTGAAACGCCCATATGACAAATTATAGCATAATCCGCCCTCCGATTCAACCGTCAAAGGCTGGAAGACGGGATTTTCTACTACAGATGTGTGCGAAAGCCTGTGGACTGTTGCGGAGAAATGGAAAATACTTGATTGCTGAAGGAAAAAACGGTATAATAAGGCTATTGTCTTTAGAAAGGAATGGTTTGGTTGACACAGTTTCTGGTCCGGATGTTTGTCCGGGATTATCAAAATATCAAAGACCCCGAGGTACGAGGCCGGTATGGCCGGATGGCTGGGATCGTTGGAATTGTCTGCAACCTGCTGCTGGGCGGAGGAAAGGCGTTAGCCGGCCTGCTGTTTTCCAGCATTTCCGTGCTGGCAGACGGCATCAACAATCTTTCGGACGCCACCTCCTCAGTAGTGACGCTGGTATGCTTCAAGGTGTCCTCCCGGCCTGCTGATAAAGAGCATCCATTCGGCCATGCCCGAATGGAGTATGTGTCCGGTCTGGTGGTGGCCATACTGATCCTGATGGTGGGCTTCAGCCTGGTGCAGTCTTCCTTCGGGAAGATCCTTCATCCGGAGGACACGCCCTTCAGCTGGCTTTCCATCGCCATCCTGCTGATCTCCATTCTGGTCAAGGGCTGGATGATGCTGTTTAACCGGAGCATTGGCCGACGGATCGATTCGGGCGCGCTGATCGCCACTGCGGCAGACAGCCGCAACGACGTGATCGCCACTACAGCCGTTCTGCTGTCGGCGGTGGTTTCCAAGCTGACCGAACTGCGGCTGGACGGCTGGATGGGTATGGCCATCGCCCTGTTTATCCTCTATTCCGGCGTCATGCTCATCCGGGACACTCTGAGCCCGCTGCTGGGGGAGGCCCCCAACCCAGAACTGGTCCATGAAACGATGAAGCGGCTGCGGACCTACGACGGCGTGCTAGGAATTCACGATCTGGTCGTCCACGATTACGGCCCCGGACGATGCTTCGCCACGGTACACGTCGAGGTAGACGCCCGGGAGGATGTGATGCGCAGCCACGACCTCTGCGATGTGATCGAGCGGGATTTTGAAGCTTCCGGTCTGCATTTGGTTGTGCATATGGACCCCATCGTTGTGGACGACAAGGAATTGAACGATCTGAGAAAGAGCGTTGTAAAAGTCGTGGCCTCTTTGGGTGAGGGCATCACCCTCCACGATTTTCGGATGGTGAAAGGCTACAGCCATACAAATTTGATTTTTGATATCGTCGTCCCCTCCACTTGCCGTCTCAGCGGCCAGGAACTGAAGGATACGATTCAAAATCGGATCCGGGAACTGAACCCATCCGCCAATTACTACACGGTCATCGGAATTGACCGCAACTACACAGAATTGGTTTAAGAAAGGAGCACACCATGGGAAAACGGGCGATTGTTCTGGCTGGTGGCGGTTCACGGGGTGCCTATCAGATCGGCGTGTGGCGGGCCCTTCGTGAGATGGGGATCGACTATCAGATCGTCACCGGTGCGTCGGTGGGCGCGCTGAACGGCGCTATGATGGTCCAGGGGGATTACGGCCTGGCCGCTGAAATGTGGGAGACCATTCTTACCGGGGATATTGTGGATTTCGACATTCCGCCGGAGATTGCAGACTACGGAAAAGCGGGATGGGAGCTGGATGTCTGGATGGCCTTCGTCCGGAAGGCGGTGTCCACTGGCGGTGCGGACTTTACGCCTCTGGAAAAAACTATCGCGCGGGTCGTGGATGAAGCCCGGGTCCGGGCTTCATCGGTTGATTTTGGCTTGGTTACAGTGGAGTTCCCCTCCATGAAGGCTGTGGAGCTGACCACTTCTCAGATTCCGGAAGGGGAGTTGCAGGATTTTCTGCTGGCGTCCGCCGCCTGTTTCCCGGCCTTTAAGAGTAAGCAGATCGGCGATGCCTATTACATCGACGGCGGCTATCACGACAACATGCCTGTCAATCTTGCGATTTCCATGGGCGCTGAGGAGGTGCTGGCCGTGGATCTGGAGGGACCGGGCCTGATCCACAAGCCCAAGACTTATCAAGTGCCGGTGCGGTATATCCGCTCCTACTGGAGTCTTGGCCCCTTTCTCTGGTTTGAACCGGCCCTGTCTAAGCGAAATATGGCGCTGGGATATCTGGACGCTCGCCGCGCCTATGGCCTGGCCGAAGGAACGGCCTATTCCTTCAAATTGGGAACCTCCTCTTTGCTGAAGGAGCAGCTGCTGGGTCCGGCCCGACGGCTGATCGAACGTGTCCGGCTCTGGTCGGAGCAGGAATCCGCCGCGGCTGTAGTCCGCAATCAGGCTATGCAGCATGCGGTCCGATTCCGGTTTCAGAGGATACTGCGCAGAAGGCGCGGCGGCCTGCGCAGCGCAGAGGAATTTTTGCTGGCGGCGGCGGAGACGGCTGGAGAGCAGCTGGAGCTGGATCCGACGGTTCCGTATACTTTGGAATCGTTCCATGACGCTCTGTTGGCGGCCTTTGCGCCGGTCGAGGGGATAGCGGCGGAAACGATGGAGCGCCTTCGCCGGGAACGGGTCCCTGTCCGGGATCTGGTAGACCGGGTTTTGCGGGAAGGACGGTTCCAGGCCGTTAGCCTTTGCTATGGTGAACTCCGGCGTGCCGTTTCAGACGAAACCCTGCCTGTGAGATTGTGGAACCTTTGCACCCTGGCCCCGGAGGCCTTTCTCGCCGCCGTCTATCTTTATCTGGTTCAAACCTATCGCGGTAGGCTCCGCATAAGCGATAAGGAAGCCGCCGGGCTAGAACCAGTTTGATCTTTCCTTTGGTAAAAGCAAAGCCGCCATTCGCACGAATGGCGGCTTCTATATTGAATTTGTTTAAAGAATAAATTTAATTACATATTTTATGGTTTTGTTCCATAAAATTTTATAAAACAATCTGTTGAATTGTAATAGTTTCGGATTATACTATAGTTGTAAAAGAAAGAAGGGGATCATCAAAGAGAACAGCTAATCCAAACTGAAGCGTATGTTCCATTAAAAAATTGTAAAGTGAGGTTTTAGTATGTTTGATTTAACTCCTTTTGAAAGCAGGCAGAAAGATCTGTTCAACGCCTTTAACGATGCCTTCTTCGGCGACTTCGGAAAGGGGATCGTAGACGTCCGGACCGATATTGTAGACCAGGGCGATGCATATGAACTGCGGGCAGAGATGCCTGGGTTCCAGAAAGAAGATATCCACCTGGAATTGAAGGATGGCCTTCTGACCATCAGCGCGCAGCATAATGCTGAGACAGAGGATAAAAAAGAGAATTATATCCGCCGTGAGCGCCGGTATGGACAGTATACCCGTTCCTTTGACGTATCTGACATCGATACCGCCGCAATCAAGGCCCGTTACGAAAATGGCGTCCTTTATCTGAACCTGCCGAAAGCGAAACCGGTGCAGCCGGTTTCCCAGCAGATCGCAATTGAATAAGCAAGGTGCCCGGCTGGAAATCCCAGCCGGGCATTTTTGCACGAAACAGCGCGCCCAGGTAGAAAACCCGTGGCGCGCTGTTTCGTGGCAGAAATCTACCGCTTATTTTTCGTCTGGGAATTGTCCGGCTCCGCAGCACTTTTTGTATTTCTTTCCGCTGCCGCAGGGGCAGGGATCATTGCGGCCTACCTTCTTGGAGGCATTCCTCACGGGCTTCTTTTTTGCAGGCTCCTCGTCCCCGTGAGAGGCAACGGTGGGCTGAGCCACCTGTTCCCGCTTCGGCTCCTCCTGAGGATTGCGGAGTCGCACGGTCAAAAGCATTTTGATGGTGTCCTCACGAATGGAGGCGACCATCTCGTCGAACATGTCGAAGCCTTCTAGACGGTACTCGACCACCGGATCCCGCTGGGCGTAGGAGCGGAGATAGATGCCCTTGCGGAGTTCGTCCATAGCGTCGATATGGTCCATCCACTTGGAGTCGACGTTGCGCAACAGTACCACACGCTCCACCTCGCGCATCCGGTCGGGGCCAATTTCTGCCTCTTTCTCCTCGTATTTGGCAACGGCTTTTTTATAGAGGATCTCGACAATATCCTTTTTCTCCATGCCGCCCAGCTCGTCGGCGGTAAACTGAAGATCATCCGGCTCCGTAAAGAAGCCCAGATAATGATCCCGCAGTCCGGCGACATTCCAGTTGTCGTGGACGGTTTCATCGGAAAGATAGACGTTGGCGGTTTCGGTGATGTTGTCCCGCAGCATATCCATGATGTAGCCACGGAGGTTCTCACCGTCCAGGACCTTGGCACGCTGACTGTAGATCAGCTCTCGCTGGCGGTTCATGACGTCGTCGAACTGGAGGACGTTGCGCCGGATGGAGAAGTTCCGCCCCTCGACCTTCTTCTGGGCTGACTCAATGGAGTTGGTCAGCATCTTGGTCTCGATGGGCTGGTTTTCGTCGATCTTCAGGGCTTCCATCATCGCCTGGATCCGCTCGCCGCCGAAGAGGCGCATGATGTCGTCCTCCAGGGAGAGGAAGAAGCGGCTCTCGCCGGGGTCTCCCTGACGGCCGGAACGGCCGCGCAGCTGGTTGTCGATCCGGCGGGATTCATGGCGCTCGGTGCCCAGGATAAAGAGACCGCCGGCCTTGCGGACTTCGTCGGCCTCCGCTGCGATAATGGGCTTGTATTTTTCCACCAGCTCATGGAAAGTTCTGCGGGCATTGAGGATCTCCTCGTCATCAGTGTCGCCGTAGGCGTCGGCCTCCGCGATCAGCTCCTCCGTAAAGCCCATTTTGCGCATATCGTTTTTCGCCAGGAATTCGTCGTTGCCGCCCAGCTTAATGTCGGTGCCGCGTCCGGCCATGTTGGTGGCGATGGTGACGGCGCCCTTCTTGCCGGCCTGGGCGACGATCTCCGCCTCTTTTTCATGATATTTAGCGTTGAGCACCACGTGCTGGATGCCGCGGCGTTTCAGCATGCTGCTCAGCAACTCGGATTTGTCAATGGTAACGGTGCCGACCAGCACCGGCTGTCCTTTCTTATGACACTCAAGGATCTGCTCGATGACCGCATTATACTTGCCTTTTTCGTTTTTGAAGACCACGTCCTCATGGTCTTCCCGGATCACAGGCTTGTTGGTGGGGATCTCCACCACGTCCAGCTTGTAGATCTCCCGGAACTCCGCCTCCTCGGTGAGGGCGGTGCCGGTCATACCGGAGAGCTTGGTATAAATGCGGAACAGGTTCTGGAAGGTAATGGTAGCCAATGTTTTGGATTCCCGAGCGACCTCGACGCCTTCCTTGGCCTCAATGGCCTGATGAAGTCCCTCGTTGTAGCGGCGGCCGATCATCAGACGGCCGGTAAATTCGTCGACGATGATGACCTCGCCGTCCTTGACGACGTAATCGACTTCGTTGTGCATGACGCCGTGAGCCTTGATGGCCTGGTTGATGTGATGGAGCAGGGTCAGGTTTTGGGGGTCCATCAGGTTGTCGATGCCAAAGGCCATTTCCGCCTTCTTGACGCCCAGAGGGGTCAGGGTAGCGGTTTTTGCCTTCTCGTCGACGATATAATCGCCTTCCAGGCTGTCGTTATCCTCTTTGTCGTCCAGTTCGACGACCTTGTTCATCTTGAGGGTTCGGGCAAAACGATCCACGATCTTGTAAAGGTCGGTGGACTTGTCCCCCTGGCCGGAAATGATCAGTGGGGTCCGGGCTTCGTCGATAAGGATGGAGTCCACCTCGTCGACGATGGCATAATTGAAAGGCCGCTGGACCCGCTGCTCCTTATAGGTGACCATGTTGTCCCGCAGATAGTCAAATCCGATCTCGTTGTTGGTGCCGTAAGTAATGTCGCAGGCATAAGCGGCGCGACGGGCGTCGTTATCCATGTCGTGGATGATCAGGCCGACGCTGAGCCCCAGATACCGGTAGACCTTTCCCATCCATTCGGAGTCGCGCTTTGCCAGATAGTCGTTGACGGTGACGATATGGACGCCTTTTCCGGTCAGCGCGTTTAAGTAGGCGGGAAGAAGACAGGTCTGGGTCTTGCCCTCACCGGTTTTCATCTCGGCGATGCGCCCCTGGTGGAGGACGATGCCGCCGATAATCTGAACCGGATAATGAGGCGTGCCCAGGACGCGGCGGGTCGCCTCCCGGCAGGTGGCAAAGGCGCGGGGAAGAATGGTGTCCAGCGTCTCGCCGTCGGAGAGCATCCCCTTGAGGTACTCGGTCTGCTCTTGGAGCTTCTTGTCCGGCATCGCTTTATACTCTTCCTCTAAGTCGAGGACGCTTTGGAGGATCGGCTTGATGCGCTTCAGCTCCCGTTTGGAATAGGAACCGAATATTTTTTCAATGAATCCCATTGCTGTTTGACCATTCCTTTCGGAGTTTTGAATCCAAAACTCTGCCGGCGCCGGAGGGCCCGGTTTCTAATTTTTTGCGTTTTGGCGCCGTCCGGCGGATGGGCCAAAACACCCAATTACAGTTTATTATACTCGTTTTTCCAATCTCATGCAAGGGGAATTTTGTGAATTCTTCGCACACCGAAGGCATTTCAGCGGATTTCCAGCAATTCTTCCGCGTTCCGGTAAAAAATCCGGTCCTTTTCTGTGGCGGAGAGAGCCAGACTGTCGAGAAAATCTGCGGTGGCGCGGCTGGACTGCCAGGGGGCGTCGGAGCCGAAAAGAATATTTTCTGCGCCGTTTTTCCGGATGATGCGGACGGCCTGTTCCGGAGAGATCATTCCGCGGATCAGGGCCGTGTCCATGAGAACGCCGGTTCCGGCCAGCTTCTCCTCCACCTCGTCCCACATGGCAAGACCGCCCAGATGGGCGAGAATGACCCGCAGCCGAGGAAAGAGACGCCGAAGCCGCAGGACGCCGTCCGGCGTAACGCGGGTGCGGTCCGGGGAAGCGGGATCCCACCCGGAGTGAAATACGCAGAGCAGCCCCAGCTCTGAGGCAGTGTCATAGATCGGGAACATCCGCCGGTCCAGCAGATCGATCCCCTGGTAGTCCGGGTGCAGTTTGATGCCCCGCAGCCCCAGGTCCGCGATGCGGTAAAGCTCCTGCTCAGCAGCCGGCGTGGACGCGTGGACCGATCCAAAGGCGAAAATGGAACTTCCGTTGTTGATGGAAGCGGCAAAATTGTTGACACTTGCCTGCTGGTGGGCGTTGGTGGCCACGTTAAGGCAGACTACCCGTCCGACGCCCCATTCTTTCAGACAGGCGGATAAGTCGCCGAAGGTGCCGTCCGTGGCGGGCGCGTAATGGACGTTGGCTTTGAGCTGGCAGATCGCGTTGTCAGCGACGCGGTCCGGAAAGCAGTGTACGTGAAAATCAATCAGCATAAAAACCTCGCCGGGATTTTTATTCAGGCTCCGAACCTGGTGGGTCGGAGATTTTTCTGTTTCTTTATCTTACTGCTTTTTTACACAATTGTCAATTGCATCCAAATCAAAAAAGGAGCCGGATTACTCCAGCCCCTTCAACTCCTCCACGTATGCCTGCATCTCAGCAAAGGACGCGATATCCTTGGCAAAAACCTTTGACTGCAGTTCCGGTGGGAGGGAATAGAAATATTCGTAGCTGGTCAGGTCCTGATCCAGCAGGTCGGTAATTCCGAGATAATAGTCTTTCATGGTGGGTTCCTTTCCGGACGTTTTCCGGCGTCCGAATCTAGTATGCCGCGGCTGCGCCGGACCATTCCCTCCAAAAATTGCTCCCGGACTTCTGTCTCGCTGCGGGATAGAAGCCCGGATATTTTGCCATACTAATTCTGTTTGAGCAAATATGGCCTTGACAAATTAAAAAAGCCAGATTATACTGATAGCGTAACACCCCCCACCGGGGGTGGGATAAGGAGGCTTTATGAAACAGAAATTTCAGGTGGCGGGCATGTCCTGCGCATCCTGTTCCGCCCATGTGGAGAAGGCAGTGGGAGGCGTAGGCGGCGTGGATAAAGTCGCCGTCAGCTTGCTGACCAACAGCATGACCGTCGAATATGACGAAAGAAAAACCAATGCCGCTGCGATTGTCCGGGCCGTGGAAAATGCGGGCTACGGAGCCTCTCCGGAGGGCACGGCAGCGGACAAAAAAGGCGGCGGGACCGCGCAGGAAGCCGCGGACGCCGAGTCGTCCAGCGTAAAGCGTCGGCTGATCGTCTCCTTTGCATTCCTCATCCCGCTTTTCTATCTGTCCATGGGCCACATGATGGGTTGGCCGCTGCCGAAAATTTTTCTCGGCCACGAAAACGCCATGATTTTCGCCTTTACCCAGCTGCTTCTCTGCCTTCCCATCGTCGCGGTCAACCACAAATATTTCACCGGCGGCTTCAAAGCTCTTTGGCACCGGGCGCCCAATATGGATTCTCTCATCGCCATCGGATCGGCCGCCGCCATTGTTTACGGGATCTGGGCCATTTATTGCATTGGCTGGGGCCTGGGCCACGGGGATATGGAGTTGGTGCATCAATACTCCATGGATCTTTATTTTGAGACGTCGGGGATGATTTTAGCCCTGATCACCCTTGGGAAATTTTTGGAGGCCCGGTCTAAGGGCAAGACCTCCGAGGCCATCACCAAGCTCATCGCCCTGACACCGGAAACCGCCTTTGTAGAGCGGGACGGTGCGGAGCAGGAGATCCCCGCGGAGGAGGTCGTTCCCGGGGACGTCGTCCTGATCCGTCCTGGCGCCCGGGTGCCGGTGGACGGCGTTGTCACGGAGGGAAGCTCTTCAGTGGATGAATCCGCCCTCACCGGCGAGAGCATCCCCGTGGAAAAGCAGCCCGGTGACAAGCTCACCGGCGGGACGATCAACAAGGCAGGTTTCTTGAAAATGGAGGCCCGGAAGGTAGGCTCTGACACCGCCCTGGCCCAGATTATCCGCTTGGTGGAGGAAGCCGCCTCCTCAAAAGCTCCCATTGCCAAGCTGGCGGACCGGGTCAGCGGCGTCTTCGTTCCCATCGTCATTGCCATTGCCCTGGTGTCGGCGCTGGTCTGGCTGGCCCTGGGATACGGCGCGGCCTTTGCGGTTTCCATCGGCATCGCGGTCCTGGTGATCTCCTGCCCCTGCGCCCTGGGCCTGGCAACCCCCACCGCCATCATGGTAGGGACAGGAAAAGGCGCGGAAAACGGCATCTTGATCAAATCCGGCGAGGCTCTGGAGACTGCCCACCTGGTGGATACTGTGGTGTTGGACAAGACCGGCACTGTCACCGAAGGCGCGCCGAAGGTCACTGACCTCATTCCTTTAAGCGGCAGCCCGGAGGAATTTCTGCGGTTGGCGGCGGCTATGGAGAGCCGTTCGGAGCATCCTTTGGCAGAGGCGGTGGTCCGCGCTGCGGAGGAAAAGGGCCTGACCCTGCCGGAGCCGGAGGCCTTCCGCTCCATTCCAGGACGGGGTATCGAGGTGACGCTGGAGGGCTGCCGCTGGTTTGCGGGTAACCGCCAGCTGATGGAGGAGCAGGGCGTCGACCTGCTGGACACTGCCTTCCGAGCGGAGCAGTTGGCCGGCGAGGGCAAGACGGTCCTCTATTTTGCCAATGAAAAAGCCGTGAGCGGCCTAATCGCGGCGGCGGACACCATCAAGCCAACCAGCGCTGAAGCGGTGGCGGAAATGAAAAAGCTGGGCCTTTCCGTGGTCATGCTCACCGGTGACAGCTTCCGGACGGCCGAAGCCATCCGGAAGCAGGCCGGCATCGAAACCGTCGTCGCCGAGGTCCTCCCCGACGGAAAGGAGCAGGAGATCCGCCGCCTGCAGCAGCAGGGCTGCCGGGTCGCCATGGTAGGCGACGGCGTTAACGACGCTCCGGCCCTGGCCCGGGCGAACGTGGGACTGGCCATCGGCGCGGGGACCGACGTGGCCATCGAATCCGCCGATATTGTCCTCATGAAAGGTGACCTCCGGGATGTGGCAACAGCCGTGCGCCTGAGCCGCGCCGTCATCCGGAATATTAAGGAAAACCTCTTTTGGGCCTTGTGCTACAACAGCCTGGGGATCCCCCTGGCGGCGGGCGTGTTCTACACTGCCCTGAACTGGAAGCTGAATCCTATGTTCGGCGCGGCAGCTATGAGCCTGAGCTCTGTCTGCGTGGTGCTCAATGCCCTGCGCCTGCGTTTTTTCAAAGTCAGCCATGAGCCAGCCCCCTGCCCGATCCCCAACTCTCCGGCAGAAATCCGCACCGTGGTCCTGCATGTCAGCGGCATGACCTGCAGCCACTGCACCGGCCGGGTCACTCAGGCATTGGAAGCCCTGGGCGTGGAGGCGGAAGTCTCCCTGGACACCGGAACCGCCAGGGTCCGCATGGCCCAAGCAGTACCGGATAAGACCCTCCGCAGGACCGTAGAGGATGCCGGATATTCGGTGACCTCCATAGAGTATCCGGAGCCTTAGGGCCGCTGTGGAGCACTTTAACATCGAAGGAGAACGATTATGAAAGCAGACCACCAGAAGGTTGCGAACCTGATGAAGACGGCCCGGGGCCAGATCGACGGGATCCTTCGGATGATCGAGGACGACCGCTACTGCATGGACGTAGCCCACCAGATCATGGCTGCGGAGGCGATCCTGCGCAAGGCTAACAAGGAAGTCCTCAAGGCCCATATGGAATCCTGCGTCAAGGAGGCTGTGGAAAACGGAGACACCTCAAAAATCGACGAATTGACCGCTCTGATCGATCGTTCGTTGCCCTGAACTGGACATTTTCCGGCGGGCGGAGTATAATGAAACAGACGGATGCCGGGCGGGTTCCACCGTCCGGCATTTTTGATGGGAGGGGAACAGCATGGCCTTTGCGGCGATGAGTTTCGACATTTTTCAGACCCTTGCAGATATCCACCCGCGGGTCCCGGCCGTCTGGCGGAGAATCCTGGGAGACCGGTTTTCGCCGGAGCTGGCGCAGAAAGCGGCGGCCTTGCTGAGGGCCAGCCTGCCGGAGGGCTTCCAGGAAGCCGCTGTAGAATTCGTCCCCATGCGGCAGTTTTTTGCCCGGCGGATGGAAACCGTCCTGAAAGCCTTGGAAATTCCCGCCGACCCTGCAGAAGCGGCGGATATCTTTCGCGCCGAACACGGCTGCGCAGAGCTTTATCCGGATGCGCGCCCCTGCCTGGAGTGGGCTTCCGCCCGCGTGCCGGTTTTCATCGCCAGCGACGCCGACGCGGAAATGGCCGGCCCGGTCCTGGAAAAGCTTCCCCACGGCCCCATATTCCTCTCCGAGGAGCTGGCCGCCTACAAGCAGGATCTCCGCGGGAGATTTTTCCGAAAGCTCCTGGAGGAGACCGGCATCGCCCCGGAAAACCTCCTCCATGTCGGAGACAGCGCTGCCGATATTCTGGGCGCCCACCGCTCCGGGATTCCGGTCTGTCTGCTGGAGCGGGACGGGTCCCGGCTGCTTCCCGGTGTGCCGGAGCCGGACTTCCGCATCCGCACGCTGGCGGAGCTTCCCGTCCTGTTGGAGGGGAGAATTGTAGGAAAATCGCAAATTTAAGAAAGAATTAAGGCTTGACTAAGCATTTTTGAAGGCATTTTGACGGAGCTTTCGTTATAATAAAAGACGAAATACTGCAACACCCTTCCTCCGTGCAGATTGGATTTCCCCGAAAGGTGGTCTTACGATGCTTTCTATGACGCCGTATCCTTCTTATTCGAAAAAGATGCGCCGCTCCCGCTGGGGCAGGGCGCTTGCCGTATGCGCTGTTCTGCTGGGCCTTTTGGCGGCAGTGGTGCTCGGCCTATATGTCCAGCTTCGTGAACTTTTTCAGCCCGATACGCCGGAGCCTCCCGCCGAACCCCGCTTTGCGGCTGTGTGGCAGGCCCCGCAGTTCAGCGGTCCGGTTCAGCTGGAATCCAGCGGACAGGAATAGAGAAGAAGGGAGGAGCGCCCCATGAATATCCTGGTGGTAGACGACGAAAAGGAGATCGCCGATCTGGTGGAGCTGTACCTGCGAAACGAAAACTATACGGTTTATAAATTCTACGACAGCCGGGATGCCCTCCGCTGTGTCCGGGAAGTTGAGTTGGACCTGGCGATCCTGGATGTCATGATGCCCGTCATGGACGGTTTTACCCTCTGCCGCAAGATCCGGGAGGCTTATAACTTTCCCGTTATCATGCTCACCGCCAAGGTGGAGGACATGGACAAGATCACCGGTCTGACCATTGGCGCCGACGATTACGTGACCAAGCCCTTCAACCCTCTGGAGCTGGTGGCGCGGGTGAAGGCGCAGCTGCGCCGCTCCACCCGCTATAACGGTGCCCAGGCGGACTCCCGAGACGTTATCGACTTTTCCGGCCTGGTCATCAACCGCCGTACCCACGAATGCACACTCAACGAAAAGCCATTGTTCCTGACCCCCATCGAATTCGACATTCTTTGGATGCTCTGCGAGAACCGTGGGCAGGTCATCAGCTCCGAGCGCCTCTTTGAAGAGGTCTGGGGAGAAAAATACCTCAACAGCAACAACACGGTTATGGTCCACATCCGGCATCTTCGGGAAAAGATGAATGAGCCGGTGGGAAAGCCCCGGTTCATTAAAACCGTCTGGGGCGTCGGATACAAAATTGATTGAAGAAGGAAGCGGGGGAAGCGGCGTGCAGAAGCGGAAACGGGGACATTTTGGCGTGTGGTTGGTCGCCGGAATCGCGATGGGAGCCGTTTTTATCTTTACGATTCTTTTTGTCCTGCTGGACAGCGTTTCCGGCGGTGTGATCATCGACTGGCTGTTTTGGCTGGGACAGACCCTTCCGTATCTGGTGGTGCAGCAAAAGGCGCTGGTTTTTATCGTCGGGCTTCTGCTGGTGCTGACGCCGGTCCTTCTGGTAGCAATTCTGGTCTACCGGATGTCTGAGCGCCGCGCAGAGGAAAAGGCCAACGAAAAGCTTCAGGTGGTCCTGGATTCCATCGATAC
>CAJMLQ010000007.1 GCA_905214265.1 uncultured bacterium | reverse complement strand
GTCCATGTCGATAAAGGAGAGAACCATACCCGCAACGACGACTGCCGAGATAAAATACGGCAGATACGACGCGGTCTGCACAAATTTTTTAAAGCGCAGGTTCCGCACCTCGTTAAGCAGCAGCGCGAAAACAATGGGCACCCAGAAGCCGAAAACCAGGTTGTATACGCTGAGCAAAATGGTATTGCCCATCAAACGTCCGAAATATTTGCCATTGATAAAGTTGGCGAAGTGCTTGAAGCCCACCCACTTGATGTTCTCTGTCAAGGAGAAAAACGGCATGCCAGGCGAATAGTCCTGAAACGCGATGGCCAGTCCGTACAGCGGCAGATAACACATCAGAAAAATCAGGATGAGCACTGGCAGCATGATCAGATAGAGTTCAACATTCTCGTGTATCTGTTCTTTGGTATACCTGCGCCGGCGCTTTTCCCCGGCGCGCCTCTTTTCAGTCAAGAAGACGGATGCAGGCATTTTGGTTCCCCCTTCGATTGTCGCTTAAAAAGCGCCTGATTTTGCAGCGATTTTTATGAATCTTGTCTTGAGCCTATTATATTCGCCATTTTTAGCTCTGACAAGGAGATTAATTTTTACATGTTGTACATTTCTTGTTTAAATTTTTTCTTCCCTGCGCAAAGCGCCGGTTTCTCGGAAAAAACGTATCCTCTGAAGAATTTGACCGTAAAAAATTGTATGCTTTTCAAAAATGGTATCCCTGCCGTCCGAAAAAAATATCCGGCTGCCAGTTCGTACAGCCGGATATTTTTTGATAATCAAGCCAGTTTTCCGTCTATCATGCGGACCACCTCATCCGCCATGGCGGCGACCTCCGGGTCATGCGTGACCACGATGATACAGTACCTCTCCTCATGAGCCAGCCGGAGAAGGATGCCCATCACGTTCCGGGTGTTCTCCGAATCCAGATTTCCAGTAGGCTCATCTGCCAGGATGACCCGGGCCGGGGTTCCCAGTGCGCGAGCGATAGCCACCCGCTGCCGCTCGCCGCCGGAGAGCATTGAAGGATACCGGCGCAGCTGGCTTTCCTCCAGTCCCATCCGGAGTATGAGCTCTTTCGCCCGTTCCCGGGCCTCCGGTGCTTTGATGCCGATCAGTTCCATGGGGTACATGACGTTTTCCTGCACCGTCAGCAGGGGGAGCAGATGAAAGCTCTGATAAATGACCGCCACATTTTCCCGCCGGTACCGGTTCAGGTCCATCCCAGAGGTCGGCTTTCCGTCAAAGGTAATCGCTCCGCCGGTTGGCAGGTCCAAGCCGGCCATCAGAGAGAGCAGAGTGCTTTTCCCGCAGCCGGAGGCCCCAATAAGAGCGTGGAGCTTCCCGCAGTCGAAACTGTGGGATACCCCCCGGAGGGCTTCGACCGTCTGATACTTGTTCCGGTATTGGTAACAGACGTCTTTCAGTTCCAAAATTCCCATTATCCATTCCCCTTGTCTGTCAGGATGGCCAGCACCGGCCCCCGGTTCATCATCCACACCGCCAGCGCTGTCCCCGCCAGGTAGCAGAGGGCAAAAACCGCCGCGTTCCACAGCTGGAACCCGCTGAGGCCGCCTTCCAAAAGCCATACCGTCACCAGCCCCGCCAGGCCGCCGGGCAGGCAGAGTAGGACCTGCTCCAGGAAGAAGCTGGAGAAAATCCGGCGGGGACTTTCCCCCATGCTCCGCATGATGGCCAGCTCCTGCTTCCGGCCCCGGGTCAGGAGATACGCCACGACGAAGCCCATTCCCACCGCTAAAACAAGGACCACCGGATAGAGCAGCGAAAGGTAGGCAATATGCTGCCGGAGGCTGGTCACGGTGTCATTGAGAGCGGTGTCGTCGATGATGACCCAATGGCGGTCGCCCTGAAATTCGTTGATCTCGCTAAAGCCCAGCCCGGCCAGCTCGTCCTTGAAACGGCTCAGCTCCACAGTATTATGAAGCACGCAGCTGACGGAGTGATAAACTTCCTCCTCTTGGACTGACGGCAGCAGGGACAACGGCGCGTACAGGGTATTTTTCCCGTCCTCCCCCCTGAAGGTTCCCACGATCCGAACGCGGTACGGAAGTCCGATCAGGGAATCGTACCGTCCCATCCGAAGAATGGCGCTCCCATTTATCAGAACCGTGTCGCCCAGCGCCAGGCCACGCTCCTCCAGAAAGGCTTCCGGCGCCAGGCAGATCCCCTCAGGCATGGCCGCAAAATCCAGCGGCGCCGCCGGATCCGTGATGTCCAGCCCATAGGAGAAGCTTTTCATGGCGTCCAGATCATACCCCTCCAGCCATCGAATTTCCGGCGGATCCGTATAAAAGAACTCCGGCGCATAAGCGGGATCGTCAGTGAACCGCAGCGGTGGCGCAGTGGTTTTCAGCCAGTAAAGATAAGATTCGCTGGCAAAGCCCCCCGAAGGGATGTATTGGATATGCAGCGGTCCTTCCGGAGAGCGTCCGTCCTCATAGGAGACAACTCCTCCAAAGGAATAGTAACCGCCCACAGAGAAGTGAGTGTCCTCCCAGCTGGCAAAGCCAGTGTCCACTACCTTCTGGACCAGGCTGTGGGCGATCCGAAGATTTCCTAGGGATTTTCCGGCGTAGTCGGAAAACCGCAGCGTCACCGGGATCCGATCGTATACCGTATCCAACTGCTCCTGGTAGCTTCCCATAATCCCGCTGAACAGGCAGACAAAGGCTGTCAGCATCAGAAACGCCGCAGCCGGGACGAAGCTCCTTCCGCCGCCCCGGTAGACCGAACGGGCCATATACCGCACGGACACTCCCGGCAGACGGTCTGCCGCGTTCCCACTGCCAGCACGGGGGGCCGCCTGTTTTTTCCTACGGCGGACTGTTCGAAGCCGCCTGCGGGGATCCCGAGCATGGAGTACCCTCTCCGCAAACAGCGCGCAGGCCAGCAGCCCCGCAGCAGGCACGCCCGTCCCCACCGCCAGCGGCACCAGAGGACTGGTCCGGAATTCCACCTGGAAATCCTCCTCATGTATACCGTAACCGGAGGCGCTGAAGCGCCGGTCATAAGCGGCGTTCTCCTCCGCCTGGGCATAGGCGGCCTCCGCAGCCCGACCAGAGACAAGATATCCTCCCGCCGCGCCCACGGCTGCCGCCAGCAGCGCCACCACCGCGCAGCCGCTGAGCAGATAGCTCCGTGCCCCGCCTTTTCCTGCGCCCAGTGTCAAGAGAATATCGACACTCTCCCGGCTCCGGCCGGCAAAAAGATAGCCGAACAGAGTCAGCACAGCCAGCGAGCAGATCCCGGCAGCCACCAGCAGCAGCCGGGCCGTATCCTGAACACCGTTGACCGCGGCAGTTGCCGAAGCATAGCCTTGGTCGTAGACGCTCAGCACCACGTTGGGGGGCAGCAACGGCTCCACTTCCCTGCGGTATTCCTCCGCCCCGCGGTTTTCCAGAACTACCCGCCCGAGGACGTAGTCCCCGTCGCTGTGAGTGGCCCAGGTCTGGCCGGAATCCGGGATGAAAACGTCGTCCCGTATCGTCCCGCCGCCCTGGTAAAGGCCAATGATCTCCAGCGATACGTTTCCGGCAAATCCGGTCCCGGGCCAGTAGCTGTCCAGCACGGAAACACCCGCTCCGGTTGGGAAATGAACCGACAGCTCCAACGTGCCGCCCACCGACAGCCCCAGCCGCTTGGCCGTATTTTCGCTGATGATGCAGACGCCGCCCTCCGCATAGTCTTCCGCGGAAAAATTCCGGCCCTGGGAGAGGACGTATTCTCCCCGCAGGAACACATCCACCGCGTCAAAGTCTCGGGTCGCCGTCAAATTCAGGGAGTTGTTCAGCACCCGATACATTTCAGCCGCGTCCCGGTAGTAGCGCCCGGTTTCGCTTTCCCAGAAGGCCGCCTCGTCCGCCAGCGCGTCCAAATCCACCAACGGCGGCACGTCCGCCCCGGAAGGGCCTCCAGCGCGGATGCCAAGGCTGGAAAATCGTGCAATGGAAAAGTTGGTGTAGCCGTTGAACCCATCTTCGTAGCTTGCATGGACGAGATACCGGTGTCCCGCCTGAAACTGTACCTGGTTTCCGGCTTCATCTCGCGCATTCACAAAGGCCAGCTGTCCGGCACATTCCTTTTTAGAGTACAGCGTCTCCAAGACCGTACACTGGATTCGCCAGTCTTCCGGATTCTCCGCATAGCCCTTCGGTATCTGAAAGATCAAAACGGCCTCATTGGGATAAACCGGCGCGTTGGGATCCAACCCCGGAACATAGGCGCGCACGGTTTTGTTCTCCTCTGCCATCAGCGTGCTGCTGACCGGAAAATTCCCCTCCTGGCCGCCGAACCCAGGGATCTCGGCCAGTTGAAAATTCTCCAGCTGTGCTGCCATGATCGGATCATCCACGGCGTTTTCCGGATAATTCCCACCGAGATACGTCAACTGACCAGCCGTGAGAAAGGTTTTATCCGCCTGCCGCAGCACCGCATCCGCCGACTGCTTCATTCCCGCTCCGAGACACAAAAACGCGGTCACCGCCGCAATGAGCAGAAAAAACAGCAGCGTCTTTACCGGCGTGCGCAAGATGGAGCGCAATCCGTACTTCATCTGGCCTTCCTCCGCTTCTACGATTTCAGTTACCCTTATCATACTATAGAACAGTGGAAGCGTCAAGAAAAGTACAAAAGGGAAAGATCCCGGCTCTCAGGCGGGATCTTTCCCTTTTTATCTATTGTCAGCGGAGAACCGCGTATTTTTCCGTGCCGTCTGCAGCGGCTCAGGAATTTTCCAGGAGATACCGTACCAACGCCGCGGATTCCTCCAAATGCGAGGTATTGGCCACGACAAACACGCCACATTCGTCACCGCCCGCCAGGGCGCTGAGCGTTTCATTATCCGAAACGTCTATCCCGCAGACAGTGGTTTTTTCTCCTGTGGGATTTCCCTCGTCATCCACCATGTCAAAGGACAGCAGACGTCCAGCATACCGTTCCAGCTCCTCCTCCGTCAAAAAGCTGCTGACATCGAGAAACGACTCGCCCCGGGCATTGCGCGCCGCGTTCTTCAAGTCGGAAACCACCACGTCAAGCTCTCCCGCAGCGGCCATCGCGGAAAATTTTGTCATTCCAGCCATTGCCGCCATGGGGTCCGCCTCGCTGTCACCCATGGTCATGGCGGTAAATAGAGGCTCCGTTCCCTCCACTGTCAGCTCCGGCAAATCCGCCTTGACCGTCTCACCGTAAGCCTCTACTGCCTCCGTCGCCACATAGGGAGCACAGAACGCCATCTGGAACGCTTCCGCTTTCTCCGAGCCGCAGCCGGCCAGCAACACCGCCGGAACCGCAACTGACGCAAGCAGCACAAAAAATTTCCCCTTCCAGCTTCTTTGTTTCATCTCTGTCATCACCTTTATTCCGCCCTTTCTGTCTTTTCTGCTGGTATGAGTCCAGTATAACAGATGGGAATGACAGAACCATTTCGAAACCATCAAGAATTCCCAAAGAAACTGTTTCAAATGGTTGGAAAATTCTTAAAAAAATTAAAAACCCAGCGAAAAAAAGCTCATGCTTCCGACATTAGCCGGATCAGCCGGCATCCGCCCTCGAATCCGGGGGCCGTTACGAATTGTTTTGCTCCGGAGGGCAGCGAATCGGTATGGGAAAAGTGGAGGTGTCCGGCAAAAATGCCGCAGAGATTGGGCAGGTTCCTGGCCAGGCGGCAAAACTCCTGGGTCGTTTCCGACGGCAGCGGCGCGTGGATCACATCCGGCCGGTCTATATAAACGCTGTCCGGAATTCCCAGCAGAATGGGGCTGCGCCACCCCCGCATGGTATCCTCCAGCAAAGTAGGAAGATACAGCGGAATATGGAGGAACAGCAGACAAGGTGTGCCGTCTGCCGTCTGCTCCCGAAAGAAGCGCAGCTGACCCTCTGTAACCTGGTAATCCGTGTCGTCCACGCCCAGCAGCCGGACGCTGCCCAACTCCCGGACGCCGCACCCGGTTTTGGGATCCAGAAACGGGGCGAGGATCTCCAGGTCGTCCTCCCGGCGGGCTTCCCGGCCGTCAATCCACGCCCGGCTCCAGTCGTGGTTTCCGGTCACGTACAGATACGGCCGTCCGGAGCCATTCAATAGCCGATCCAGGGTCTCCACATTGGCCTCGGACGGGAAATCCAGGATATCCCCGGTGAGGATGAGACAGGCAGTGCCCGCCTCATCCGCTGCCTCCAGAACGCCTTCAAAAAGCTCCGGCGTCCCCACACCGGGATAGCGGGCAAAACAAGCGGTGCGCTCCACAGCCATTTGCCGCGTATAATCCGACGTGCGCTCATCCGCAAAGGTCAGATGGGCATCGGTCACCTGCAGCAGGGTCACGGGCCGGGATAATCCCGGTATGGTTAAAATCGTTTCTTCAGGGCAGATGTGCGGCTTCATGATAACTCCTCCTCATGGGGCGTATTCTGAAAATAGGCGTCCAGATCATCCTTTTTGATACCGGTTCCTATAGTGCGCTGGCTTGAGCGATTCATACCAGTTGGGCCCACTTGACCGGAAAGCCCTCGCAGGATACATCACAAAAGGCTCCAGAACCGACCTAAGAAAACGCTTCGATTTTTCTACCTGTATTATAATCAAAAATAAAGTATTGCTCAATATTACATTTGTAAAACAGATAAAAAACTCAAAAATCAATTGCAACCCATCTGCAAAACTGCTATAATAACAGATAAGCAAAGAAATCATTCTGCATGAAACCAGAATAGGAGTGTCCGCGGCATGGCCTGTTATCTCATTGACTTGGACGGCACCATCTACCGCGGCCGGGAACCCCTTCCCTGCGCCGCCGCATTTATCGAATACCTTAGCCGCACCAGGCAGCCCTACCGTTTTCTGACCAACGCACCGGAAAAAAGCCCTCGGGAAATTGAGCGAAAGCTCCGGGGGCTCGGCGTTCCCGCCCCAAAGGGGGCTGTTATCACTTCCAGCATCCTGGCGGTGGACTATATAAAGGAGTTGTCACCGAAGAACGACCATCCCCGGACGGCGGTATTCGGCACCGCCTTTCTCCGAAGATACGCAGCCCTGCGCGGCCTCTCCCTTACGGAGGAGAACCCAGAATTTCTGCTGATGTCCTTTTCGGAGAAGCTGACGATGGGTGACGTCCAACGGGCATGTGGCCTGATCCGACAGGGGGCCCGGTTTCTGGCTACCAATCCCGACGACCTGATCCCAAGCGAGGAAGGGCCGCTTCCTCATCTCGGCGGAATTTTGCAGGCCATCACCGCCGCAACCGGAGTACAACCCCTGATTGCCGGAAAGCCCTCCGCACATCTGCGCCAGTATTTCACCCACTTATTTCAATGCCGAGCGGAGGAGATTCGCGTCATCGGGGATCGGCTGGATACAGACATGGGCTTTGCCCGCAACTGCGGATTCCAAGCCTGGCTGCTCCTGACCGGAAGCACGACTCCCGAAGAAGCTGCCCGCAATCCGGCGGATTTTGATCGCTGCTTCTGCGGGATGCAGGAAATTATGGAGGAACGCCCATGAACAACACCGAATGCCTTTCCTACATCCGCAGCCTGCTCCCCTCTCTGAAAGGAGTGGAGCGCAAGCTGGGGAAATTTATTGTGGAAAACCCCGAGGATTTTATCAATATGACCACGGCTAGGCTGGCCCGAAGCTTGGGGATTTCAGAAGGGAGCATCATCCGCTTCTGCCGGAAGCTGGGATGCGAGGGGTTTACCGCGCTGAAAATCAACGTAGCGCGGAATATCCAGGCGGAAGACCGCTTTGTCCTCGGGGATGTCTCCATCGGCGCGGGTGGAGACGCTTTTTCCGTTATGACGCAGGTTTTCCAGTCGGTTGACCGCGTCCTTCACGAGACTCTGGGTATCATTGACCGGGATGCTCTCCGCTCAGCTGCGGAACTGATTCGCTCCGCCAGCCGTATCGAGTTTTACGGTCTCGGGACCTCCGCACCGATTGTTCAGGACGCCTACTACCGCTTTATGCGGATCGGACTGAACGCTGCGGTCTGCGTGGATCCCCATATCATGGCCGTCTCCGCCAGTCTGCTGCAGCCGGGCTGCCTGGCCATTGCCGTCTCCCACACCGGCCGTTCCGTCCAAACGGTGGATGCGCTGAAGCTGGCACAGGAACACGGGGCAGGCACGCTCTGTATCACCAGCTACGCTGGTTCTCCCATCACCCGCTTTGCGGACATCTCCCTAGTCACCTCCCCCAGCAGCCGCGCCATGAAGGAGGCCACCATTGCCCGAATCGCTCATATTGCCCTGCTGGACAGTCTGTGTACCTGCATCGCCATGCAGGACGGCCAGCGGACCGCCGCCAGCCAGAACGAACTGTTGGAGTTGTTGGAACGACAGCGTTATTGACCTTCACAATCCGTCAGCAAATAAATATTGAATTTGAAAGAGGGGATTTCAACATTCGCACTGGGTCGAAAAAGTTACAGAATACGCTCAGAGACATAAGATAAAGTAGGAGGAATTTTGATGAAAATCGGCGCATTGATTGAAAGAGGACCGGCAGACTGGCAAATTCTGCAGCAGCAGAATGGAGCCGCAGACGTTTTTCTGGAGGGCAGCTACGTTGTGCCTCCAGGAAGGGAGCTACAGGCACCGACCGTCTTTGTCCGCATCGTCTGGGAGGACAGCGGCGCGCTGGTCCGCTGGTGGCAGCCAGCCGAAACAGACTCCACCGGTCATTGGCGGGCTGCTATCCGGGATGTCCCCGCCGGAGGGCTTTACCGGCTGGAGACTTGCCTGGCGGAAAGGGATTGTGAGGCGCTGGAGTGGCAGCCCCGTGGAGACATGGTCCACCATTTCGGCATTGGTGACCTATTTCTCATCGCCGGTCAGAGCAACTCGGCAGGCTACGGCCGGGACAGCGCTTTCGATCCGCCGGAGCTGGGGGTCCACCTTCTCCGGAACAGCGGTCGCTGGGATCTGGCCTCCCATCCCTTCAACGATTCCACCGGAAGCAGCCGGCAGGAACTGCTGGAAGGCAGCAATCCCGGCTCCAGCCCTTACCTGAGCTTTGGAAAAACACTGATGCGCCGGCTGCATTACCCCATCGGATTCCTGCAGGCCGCCCTGGGAGGAAGTCCGCTGTCTGCCTGGGATCCAGGGGAGGATGGCTGGCTCTACCGAAACATGCTGGAGGTGCTCCGCACTGGAGGAGGACGGGCGGCGGGCGTTCTTTGGTACCAGGGCTGCACGGACGCCGACCAGAGCCGGGGAAACGATTATCTTCAACGGTTTCGCCGAATGGTGGACAGCCTCCGCAGGGAAACCGAGCAGCCGCTTCCCTTCCTGACCTTCCAGCTCAACCGCTGCACCAGCCCCTCCTCCGCCAGTCTGGATCTGGAATGGGGCCTGGTACGGGAGGCCCAGCGGCAAGCCTCACGTCAGCTGGAAAACGTCTGGGTCCTGCCGACTACGGACTGCGGCCTGTCTGACGGCATCCACAACCGGGGTTCCGCCAACCTTCTGCTGGGCGAGCGCCTGGCAGACGCAGCGTTTCTGCATCTGTACGGCTTTGAATGTGTCGGAGATGCTCCGGACCTGGAAGATGCCGTTCTGGAGGACCCCATTCATCTGCGCCTGCGCTTTTCCAATGTGAAAGACCGGCTATATGATTTCGATGCGGACCCTGAAAAAATCGGATTCACCGTCACAGACCACGCTGGAGCCGTCTCCGCTACAGAGATGCTCTTCCAGGGAACGGAAGTTCTCCTTACACTGGAGCGGCCCGTTCAGGAGGACTGCCGGGTCAGCGGAGGATGGCAGCAGGATCCTGCCGGGATCCTCCCCATTGATTTTGCGACCCATCTTCCCATTCTCTCCTTCTGCGACGTTGAAGTCCGCCGTGCATACTAAACAAACCGGGCAGCGTGCTTTGCTGCCCGGTTTTCCCATTGATAAAGAATATTTTAAGCATTCGACTGCCGATTTTTCACATTTGTTATGATTTTTTCGCATTTCAGCCCCAAAGCTTAACAGACAAAAACAAATCTGAAGGATTGCTTGTTGACAGAATTCATGCAAATTTATACTATATAGACAGAACAAGCAAAATTGCAATGTAAAAATTATCCATGATTTTCCTGGATTCACCGAGGAGGCCGTTCATGAAACACGCTCAAACTTACCGTCTGTCCGCCGCGGCAGTGAAGCCGTCCGCCGCCCGAAAATTTTTTCAGGATTGCCGGCGACAGCATCAGCTAATCCTGTTGGTGATCCCGGGACTCATTATTGTTTTCATCTTCAACTACATTCCCATGTACGGAGCGGCCATTGCCTTTCAGGACTACAATCCGGCCGTGGGTGTTTTCAGAAGCGAATGGGTCGGACTGGAATACTTCCGGCTGTTCTTCAAAAACCCTTATTGGATCCGCCTTTTGCGGAACACCTTCCTTCTTGGCTTTTACAGCCTCCTGTGGAATTTTCCCGCACCCATCATTCTGGCGCTGCTGCTGGATCAGCTCAGCTGTGCCCGTTTCAAAAAAGTGGTGCAGACCATTTCCTACTTCCCCCACTTTATCTCCGCCGTGGTCATCGTGGGTATGATCAAAGAATTCGCGGCCATCAACGGCCCGTTCAACAGCATCGGCGCCCTATTTGGCATTGCTCCCATTTCCTTCCTGACGGAAGCGAAGTGGTTCCGGACTCTGTACATTGGGAGCAGTCTCTGGCAGGGCGTCGGCTGGGGCACCATCATTTACCTGGCCGCCCTCTCCAACGTAGATCCTCAGCTCCACGAAGCAGCGACCATCGATGGAGCAACCCGGTTCCAGAGAGTCCTCTACATCACCTGGCCTACCATCGTCCCCACTACCAGCATCCTGCTGATCTTCTCCATCAGCGGCATCCTCGGCTCTGACTTTCAGAAGGCCCTGCTCCTCTACAGCCCGGCCACGTACGAAACCGCGGACATCATCGGCACCTACGTCTACCGGGAAGGCATCGAGGGCGGCCGCTACGAATATACCGCTGCCATCGGGCTGATGATGAACCTGGTGTCCTGCGCGCTGATGGCTATGGCCAACTGGCTCAGCAGAACCCTGACGGAAAACAGCCTGTGGTAAGGGAGGAAGCCTCATGAAAATCAAAAAGACCCCCGGAGAAAAAGTATTCGATGTTTTTCTTGTCCTCTTCATGCTGCTGGTCTGCGCTGTGATGATCTTCCCCATGATCCATGTGCTTTCCCTTTCCCTCAGCGATGGCGCGGAGTCCATCAAGGGTGGTTTCTTCCTCTACCCTCACGGTTTCAACCTCAAAGGGTATCAGACCGTGTTCCAGGATCCTCTGCTCATGCGCTCCTACGCCAACACCATTCTCTACTCCGTAGGAAACACCTGTTTTGTCCTCTTTTTTACCGCGATGACCGCCTATCCTCTGTCGGTACCAGGATTCCGGCTGAAAAAATTCATCACCATCTACCTAGTCATCACCATGTTCATCGGCGGCGGCATGATTCCCACTTACATTCTCATGCGCAGCTTGCATCTGATCAATACCGTGTGGGCGATGATCGTCCCCTTCTGCGTCAGCGCCTACAACGTCATCCTGTTCCGCACTTTTTTCAGCGGAATTCCCGCTTCTCTCCGGGAAGCGGCTGTCATGGACGGGGCTAACGAGATCCGGGTGCTGTTTCAAATCATCATTCCCCTCTCCAAGGCGATTTTCGCCACCATCGGCCTGTTCACCCTGGTAGGCAAGTGGAATGACTGGTTTGCCGCCCTAATCTACCTCAATGAGGAGAGCAAATATCCGCTTCAGATGATTCTCCGCAAGATCCTTTTCAACACCGTCAGCATGAAGGATATGGACGCTGTCACTAAAACGATGTTCGCCAACAACGAAGTGACTGGCCAGAACATCAAAATGGCTTCCATCATGGTGGCTACAGTGCCGATCCTCTGCATTTATCCATTCATCCAAAAATATTTCGTAAAGGGTGTCTTCGTCGGCACCATCAAAGGGTAAACTGGGCAATGGAACCCGCAGCGGTTCTACAATAAAAAGGAGGCAAACATATGAAAAAGAATGGTTTTCGGCTTTCTGCAGCAATTCTGGCAGCGGTCATGGCTGCAGGCGTCCTTGGTGCCTGCAGCAACAGCGGCAGCTCTACGCCGCCCAGCTCCGTTCCATCTTCTTCCATGCCGTCCAGCTCCCAGACTTCCTCCGCTAAACCGGCGGAACCGCTTTCCTTCAAGGTAACTACTGTCAGCTTCGGCGACAGCCCCGACGGAAAGCTGATCCAGGAAACCTGGCTGGAAAAATGCAGTGAGGCCATGGGACGCGAACTGAAACCTCAGTTTGAGTACATCCACAATCTGGACTACGGCCAGAAACTGAAAATTATCTGCGCCGGCGGTGAGATTCCGGACCTGCTCAGCTATGGCTGGGATACCCAGGCTAACCTCATCAAATTCGGCGAACAGGGTCTCTTTGAGGAACTGACCCAGCATATGGACCAGATGCCCAATTTCAAGCGGGTTTTTGATTCCTACTCCTCCGCGGATACGCTCCTCTCCTCTGACGGCAAGCTGTACGCCTTTTACGGGGCAGTTCACCAGCCAGACGGCAACAACCAGATAGTCGCAGCCGGGGCGATCCGCAAAGATATCCTGGACGACCTGAATCTGGATATTCCGGAGACCATCGACGACCTGACCAACGCCGCCCGCGCCATGAAGCAGGCCTATCCGGACAAATATCCTATCATCGTCCACGAAGAATGGCAGCAGCCGGATATCACCCTTTACGCCGCCAATCACACCTACAACAACACTTACTATAACGGCTCCGAATACGTATACGGCCCCTTGGAGGACGCCTATAAGGAAGTCCTGATGGAGATGAACAAGTGGTACACCGAGGGCCTGATCTCCCCGGATTACTTCACCCATACCTCGGAAAACGGCACCGCCTCCGTAGCCAATGGCGACGCCATGGTCATCCCCGGCATCTGGCCCACCTACCCCGGCCGCTGGGAGACCGCCTATCCCGACCAGGAGTGGATTCTTCTCCCCTCTCTGCGCAATGACAAATACGGCGATCCCTGGTCCTTCCTGGCTGGTTCCACCGACGAATGGACCCTTAACGCCCTCTACAGCGTCGTTGTCAGTGCCAAATCCAAGGTCAAGGACGAGATGCTGCAACTCATGGACCTCCAGTATTCTGATGAGATTGTCGACCTGCTGGCCTGGGGCATTGAGGGCGAGACCTATGAGATCAACAGCGACGGCGAGAAGCACATGACCGAATACTATATGGCCGATACCAAGCGGCTAGCGGAAATCGCCTTCGGCACCTACACCTGCCGGCCGGCCATTTTCCCGCAGCCCATGGACCTGACTCAGACCGCAGAGACCCAGGCCATCGAAAACATTTGGTACAAGGGCCAGATGTACCGCGACCGTCCCTTCACTTTCGTACAGAAGAACTATGACCCGAACCGTGCGCAGCCCAGCATCACAATAGATGCCCTGACTACCGATGAAATGGCCGACTATGCCAATATCATGACCGCAGTCCACACCTTCTGCGAGGAACAGAAAGTCAAATTCATCAAAGGCGAGCGTTCTTTTGACGAATGGGATAGCTACCTGGAAGAAGCGCACAAAATGGGTGACATTGCCGCCGCAATGGAATTTATGAACAGCAAGATCAAAAAATAAAAACAGCCGTTCCGCACAGCTGGGAGGGGGATTCATTCCGCCTCCCGGCTTCCCGTCTTTTCCGGGAAAGGCCGGCCCGACCGATAGGTGACACTATGAAACAAAATGCCAGCATCCAGAAACGGATCCTCACCCTCAACATGACCGTCTCACTCATCCTGCTGGGAGTGTTTTCTCTGAGTTTTTTCCTCCTCAACTGGAAGACCAGCCAGGAGAACCGCGCCGCGGCGGACTCCACGCTCAAGGTGGCGGTCCAGACGGTTGAAGGCGAATCCATCCGCCTAAAAGCCCTAACCGAAATGTGCTCCACCGACCGCTCCTTTCTTTTCACCGCCGCCAACCGCCTGGGGATCGAGGAGTTCGTAAACGTCTCCATCGAAGCGTCCAGCAAGCTTTCCCTTATCCGCTACTCCCTGCCCTATGCCTCCAACGTGTTTCTCTACGTCAAAAACAACCAGCAGGTGATCCAGCAGAAAAACGCAGTCATGCACAAAGCCCTCTTTCTCCCCTCCCTCCAGAAAAAACTGCGCCCCGGGGAGGTTCTCCCGGACTTTGACACAGCTCCGGATGGCTTTTACAGCTATGAAAACTTTCTGCTCTACAAGCAGAGCGTGCAGAATTTCGGCTGCCTGATGATTGAAATCAACCCGGAGCAATTTTGTAGTCTCGGCGAGATGGCCGCCGCACTCCAATGCGAGTTTGTCATTCTGGATCAGGGCGGGAACGTGTTTCTCAGCACCAGCCGGGACGTATCCGCCGCCCTGGGCCGGCTTCCGGATGACCCTGGCGGCAGCACAGTCCGAGTAAACGGCGTCAAGTATCAGGTCAACCAGCGCGTGTTGGAACATACCGGGCTCCGCTTCCTGATGTTCTCCCAAAACGGGTTTGAAACCAGTCAGCGGCGGCTGCTGGCACTGGGCATCTGCGCCTGCCTCATCATGGCCTTTATCTGTTTTATGAGCATCCGTCTGAATCAGAAGATCTATTCCCCCCTACGGGACCTGTCCCGGAAGATCGGTGGGCGCCAGGAAAACCGCTCCGAAATTGAGGCCATCGCCGGGCGGCTGAAGGAGCTTACCGACGAAAAGCTCCGCCTCAATGAGCAGCTCTACCTTCAGACATCCATCCAGGAAAATCTCTTCCTCAGCTACGCCTTTTCTACCCAGAAAACCCTAGACGAAGAACTCTGCGGCTTCCTGCGCCAGCGGTACAGCTGTTACCGCATCGCCATCATCGCCGCCCAGGACTCCTCCGGCAGCTGCGCGGGCTTCTTCGAACGGGCAAACAGCTACCTGGCCGACACGCTGGAAGCCCGCGCCGTGCGCACCGGGGATTTCTGCTGTGCCTACCTGATCCCAGAAATGCCAGAGGAAAATGGGAAGTCGGCAGACCCGGCCGGAATCCTAAAAGAGTACCTTTCCGTCAGCATCCAACCGGGAATGCTTGCCTTTGCCGGTGTCAGCGGCCCCTCGGAAGAGGTTGCCTCCATCCCGCTGATGCTGCAAGAGGCCCGCGGACGGATGCTCAGCTGCCCGCTCCCCGGTGCCTGCGGTTTTGCCGTCCGGGATACCGGCGGCTCTTTCGGGGAGCCACTCACCATCCCGCTGGAAGTGCAGAACACAATTGCCCGCTCCATCCTGAGCGGTGAAGAACCGGAACCACTCTTCCGCCGCTTCCTCTTTCTCTCGCCGGAACAGCCTCTGGGGGATTTCTGTTCCCTTTACAGCGTGCTCCGGACCCTGCTGAGCACGCTGGTTCCCTCTGGGGCGGACAGCCGCGACCCGGATTGGAAAACCCGACAAAATCCCACGGCCTACCATCCCGGATTCATGCTCCATTGCCTTTCCGAGGACGCCAAACGCCTCTGCGACATGGCGGGCGGAGGGCAGATCGCCCTGCGCTATGAGGTGGTCCAGTACATCCGCCATCACTTCCGGGAGCCGCTGAGCCTGGAAAGCATTGCCGGAGCCTTCCAGATCACACCGGTCTACCTCTCCTCCTGGTTCAAGAAAAACGTCGGCATTAATCTCTCACTTTACCTCTCCAACTGCCGCATGGAGGAAGCGGTCCGGATTCTCCAGGAGAACCGGAGCATCAAGGTTGCCGAGCTGGCGGAGCAGGTGGGCATTTCCAATGTTTCCACCTTCCTGCGCCAGTTCAAAAATTACACCGGAACCACGCCCGACGCCTACAAACGGATCCACACGGAATAAAGACCGGCCCCCGGCAGATCTTCATACGCTGTCAGGGGCCGGTTACATTTCCGCATACGGTCTCTGCATCCTTTTCAGGACTCGCGTTCCAAAACGGCCCAGACGGATTCTAGCCCTTCAATCGAAGCCTCCAGGCGAATTCTCTGACCGGAATGCAGCGGAGGAATGGCAATCCTCTGGCTGACGCGCCCCAAGGTGACGACATCGCCCGGGAACAGTGTGATATGACTGCTGATGAATTCCAATACTCGTTCTGCCGTACACTGATATTCATCAGTACTGGCGTGAATCTTTCCCACACCTTCCACTGTCAGGGACATTCTGCGCCCAACCATCCTAACCGCCGTGACCGGACTTCCAGCCACGTTATATCCGTCTCCCCACCGGCCGTAGACGGTCGGAATCCACTCCTCCTGCGGCGTGCACGGGTGAATGACTTTCTCCTGAAAGGAGCGGTCTGAGACGGAGATCAGCGGCAGATAGCCCAAAATGTAATCCTCCCAGCCGTCTTTTACCGTGGAAGCTAGCTTCCGAATGACAAAAGCCAGCTCTACGCCGACATCCAGCGTTGTGGCACGCGGCGGCAGGAGGACGCTTCCCCCAGAGCGTCCCAGGGAAGAATTGGGCCCATTCAGGAAACGCGGCGATGGAGCAGGACGAAGCCCCTCCACCTGCTGGACAGACCGGTAATTAGCAAAGCACGTCCAAAGGTTCCGGGCCTTTGAAACGTCCCAATCCTCTGGCCGCGCTATGTAGTTCTGGTGGGAGCGGATTAGATCCCTGGCGGCTGGGATCAGACTGGGAAGCTCCTTTTCCTCATCGCTGCGCCAATCCTCGAACTGTTCCGTATCCAGCACCCGAGCCTGCAGACGGCCGATCCGCTCGATCTCGGATTCGATGACGTTTCCTGCTCCAAAGTCCATATTCCGAGTGACACGGATTCCGTCCGTCCCTGCCGTTCCCATGTGGATCACGTCCCCAGGATACAGCGTCGCAAAAGAGGAGTACCAATGAATGGTGCGTTCAATTCCCAGAGACATTCCCGCCGTATGGGAACGATCCCGCACACACCCATTCTGCAGCGTATAAACCAGCAGATCGTAAGGATTTCCCACTTCCTCCTTAGTGGTGATCCACGGGCCCATCACACAGTGGCAGTCCGATTTTTTCCCTCCCCAGGAGCAGGTCGCTCCCGCATACCAGTCATATTCCCGTTCGAGATCTCCCCGATTTTTTGCCAGCTCCTGATCGAATTCGCCATAATAATGGTTGATCTGACTGTCGATGACCACGCTGTACCCTGCCACATGGTCCATCGCCTCGTCCACGGGAATGTATTTGCCCCCTTTCCCGATGACGACCGCCAGTTCCACATTAAATCCTGCGGCGTGGAGGAAGATTTCCCGATGGCCGACTACGGAGCTCATCGGTCGCTGATGGCCTTGGGGAAAGAAATTCGCGATCCTGCGGTTCGGATCGTTTCTCCAGAAGGAGGGGCAGTTCTGTACCAGTCCCCACATCAGCCGCGGACGGGGGATTGGCGCCCGCAGATGAACAGCATCCAGCGGATCGCCCGCCAGTTGAATGCTGTACCGGTCTCCCCGCTGCAGGAATTGCAGCAGAAACGCCTCAAAACGACGCAGGCAGTCCATTCCGTCCTCCCCCTGACCCAACATTTCCCGCAACTCGCCGGGCCAGCCGCCTTTCGGAGAAAAACGCGGCTGGCAGTGGGCCATTCCATTGGTAACGTTGGCTGCACAAGTCTGAAACGTCTCTTCCGCGCGGGCCGGATTAAAAACCCAGTCCTTTCCATCAAAAGGATCTTTGACAACAAGTCCCCACAACTCTTCTTCTCCTCTTTCATAGGTTGCCAATCTCACAGCAATCTCCTCCTTCTGTAAACCGGGCAAATGTGCTTTGCAGGTTCAGTATACCGCAGGTTCCAACGCGTTTACAATCTGCGGATGGGAATCCGGCCATGCCAGACAGAACCTTTTATTCATCCTTTTCCCGACAGATTCGCTTTTTCCTATTCTGTGCACAATCTCCTACTGGAAAGACGCGGAGCATCCATCCGGATTCGTTTTTTCCGGTTGAAGGGGCGATTCCCAAGCGGTATACTGAAAGCGGCAGAGATTTTGCCGCATATTAAAAATGGAGATGATTGAAAATGGGATTCACACTTCGAGACTTTACAGGGATTATCCCCGCCATTATGACCCCCTTCGATAAAAACGGCCGGTATGACCCCGCCTGTTCTAAAGAGATGATCGACTGGATGATTGCCCAGGGTGCTACCGGCTTTTATCTCACAGGCAGCAACGGCCAAGGGCCGTTTATGGACAGCTCGGAACGTATGGAGGTCGTGGAGACCATGACGGGGCAAGTAGCCGGCCGCGTTCCCGTCGTCGCCCACATCGGCGCTGTGTCCGCCCGCCATTCCGCTGAAATGGCGCGCCATGCCAGCTGCAGCGGCTGCACCGGCGTGTCGGCAGTTCCCTCTTACTATGTCAAGCTGAATCTGCAGGAGATGAAAGACTACTACCGGGAGATCGCCGAGGCCTCCGATGTACCGCTTGTTATCTATTCCCAGCCGCACATCAACCCCTCGGTGGAACTGTTCCAGACGCTGGCACAGATTCCCAACATCAAAGGACTGAAATTCACCGGACCGGACCACTATATGATGGGGCGCATCAAGGCGCATCTGGGACCGGACTTCATGGTTTATTCCGGAACGGACGAAATGCTTCTTTCCGGGCAGATTATGGGTGCCGACGGTGCAATCGGCGGGACTTACAACGTCATGCCTGACCTCTATATCCGGTGCCGGAATGAATTCTGGCGCGGCGACGTAATTTCCGCCCAGCGGGACATGCTGGCTGCCAATGCTATTCTAGAGGTGCTCTTCCGCTACGAGCTCTCTGCGGCCATGCGAGCGTGCCTGGGCTTTGCCGGAGTCAACGCCGGCCGTAACCCCCATCCCATCCACACCCTAGAGCCCGATGAGACGGCAAGCCTGAAGAAAGATCTCCAGCGGCTAAAGGCCGCGCTGGACATTCCCCCCATCGCCCTCTTTGACGCTATTTAAGCAAAAACCGCCCGGTCCGCTTACCATGGACCGGGCGGTTTTCAGGATACACCGGAATGCCGGTACTTTTTCCGATACTGGCCGGGTGTCATGCCGGTTCTCTGCTTAAACAGCCGGATAAAGCCGGAAACGTCCACGTTCCCGATGGCCTCGACGATTTCATTCAGGTTCAGATTGCTTTCCCGAAGGAGCTGCATCGCACGTTCCAGCTTCAAATCCATGACATAGGAGGAGATGCTGAGGCCGGTGTGATTTTTGAACAGCTTGCGCATGTATTGGGGAGAAATGGCGAAATGCTCTGCCATACTGTTGACCTGAAAATGATAGGAAAAGCAATTTTCGTGAATGTAGGCAACCATCTGCTGCTCCACATTGGGGCCGACTATGTCCTCTTCCCCTGCTTCCTGATGAAGGGCCTTCCGGCAGATATCCGCAAGAGTCACAAAAAATTCATCGATGGTATTGAAGCTGACCAGCTGCGTGATGTCCAGGGAGTGGGAAAGCTGGCGGACATAAGCGGCGTCCAACAAAAACAGAGTTTTCTTTAAAACGGCCAGTGCGTCATAACAAATGTATTTGGCAGTATGAAGGCTACAGCCGCTGGATTTGATGAAGCTGCTGATCTGCTGAACCGCCTCCTCGACCGCATCTGGCTTCCGAGACTGGAGCGCTGCCTGCAGCGTCTCAAATTCCTGATAGGGATAAGAAAAATCCGTGGGACTGGTATGGAGCATATCCGGAGTAATAACGCAGTCCTTGCCGTAGATCATTCGGTAATCCAGGGCATTGACGCTTTCCAGATAGGATTTGCCGATCTGATCATAGCTGCCGTAAAAATTCCCCATCCCGATGGAGACCAGCAGCCCTTCCTCCCGAAACAGTCCTTCCTTGAGGTCCTGTAGCACCTGTCTGTAAGCCGCGAAGTCGGTGCAGTCGCTACACATCACCAGCAACAGCCGCCCGGCGAACAGCAGGTCCTTGATCTGTACTTGAAACCCTTCCGGTAACTGCCGGCGGATGGTTTCCAGAAGTTTCTCAAAGTCCGGTTGCTCTCCGCTTTTTTCAATCAGCAGGCTGCAGACCAAAAACTGGCTCCCGGAAAAGGCGATTCCAAGGTTTTTACAGGTGTTACGGAACAAGTCCTCTGATACAAAGCTCCCCTTGATCAACGAAGTGAGGAAATGATCCTTAATAGCCCGCCGGGAGTTCCCAGCATTGCTGGAGAGGAACTGGTTGGTCTCTAGAATATCGTCAAAAGCCTGCCGTAGCAGCAGCAACTCGTTCTCTCCCTCATAATTCTCCGGAAGACGGGCGCGAACCGAAACCGCTAGGTCCCGGATGGGCTTATATCCCCGGGACATACCCATCCAGATCAGCCCGGCTCCGACAAGGACCACGAAAGCCATTACTAACAGCGTGATCAGCTGGATCTGTCGGATGTCCTGAAAGGCCAGCCGCTCCGGCAACAGCCGAACGTAATAAAGCCCTGTCTCACGGGAGTGATAAACAAAGAGCATGTTCGCCTCGCCGTCCAATTCCAGGCTCCCATAGCCGGACAAGGCGGGGTGTGCTTCCAGATAGGCGCGGATCTGATCTAGCGTATCGGTGCCGGCGGCCGGAGGATCAATAGCGCTGAGCAGATTCATGCCGCTGTCCAGCAGCAGAATATTCTCGATATTACTGGTCTGGGAGGAGCGAAAAAACTCCCGAATGTCTCCGTCGCGAATGATCATAGCCGCGATTCGCGGAGAGTCGTTATTATATTGAAAGGTGGCATAAACTGGCGAAAAAAGGAAGAGGTAGGTTTCCCGCTTCCCCGCGATGGAACAGAAGGTGGGTTCCTTTACCTCGTTGAGAATCCGGTACCATTCCTCCGACGACAGATCTTCCAGTGGATAGTGATACTGTAGTTCCTCCACTGAGAAAGCTCCCTGGGAGGAATAGAGCCTGCGGCTGCCCCGGACGTTCAGCAGCACATCCTGCAGCAGGTCCTGGGACTGAACATGGCGTCGCAGGCTCTGAATGGCTTGTATGGGGGCGTGCTCCAGAGCGTACTGGGTGACCTGGGGATCCTCCTGAAGCCGTGTGACCAGGTCTTGGGCTTCCATCAGTTTGACATCCAAAGATTTTTGGATCAGCCGAACAGACATCTGGTTTGACTGGATGACCTCCTCTTTCAGAGCGCGGTAGGATAAGCCTGCGACGACGCTCACGATGGCGGCCGGGAGAAACACCGCCAAAAAATAGAGAAGCAGATACTTCCGAAAAAGAGAACTCTTCAGTGCATGCCTTTTCATCAAAACTCCCCTTTTCCCATTGCTCCAAACAGGAGCGCTCATCGGTTGTACTGCCAGTATATCATTATATAAAGAAAAGGACAAGTTTCTTTTTGGCCTGTTTCGGAAATTCCGCTATACGCGGTTTCGCACATCCGTCGAGTTCGTATTCTCCAGTTTCTTTCTTTTTTTCCAATTTTTCCTGAAGCCCCTTTGATACATTCCGTAACGCACAGCCGTTTCGCATTTTCGGATTGCGCTGGAGCAAAAACCTCGCTATGCTATAAATAAAGCAGTTGCTTATCTGTTTTATCAAAAATAGGATGGAGGAACCCTGATGAATCCGCTTCAAGACCAAATAACCCATCAGCCCTATATCAGAAATGTACAGATGCTTCCCGCCTTTGATACCGTCGTGGCAGGAGGAGGCCCGGCCGGCACCGCCGCCGCCATCGCCGCCGCACGCCAGGGGCTGCGAGTCCTTCTGCTGGAAGTGACCGGCTGCGCCGGCGGGACTTCCACCTCCGGAGCTCTGCCTTTCTGGTTGGGGTACTACAATGGTTCCATTCCCTTTCCCTGGATGATCAAGCGGGGGCTAGCCTACCGGGATCTCCCTAGGCCGCGTCGTGCGGTGGGGGGAATCTTTGAGGAGGCAATGGACCGCATCAAGATCCAGCACGGCGGCGAAGGTCCCTGCAAGCTGGCCCAAACCGACCGCTATCCCGGCCTGGACCGGTTGGGTTGCCACGATGAATTCACCTTTGACTTGGAGATTGGCAAACGAGTCCTGGACGAAATGCTCACCGAATCCGGCGTGACCATCCGCTACTACGCCCGGGCCATCGATGTAGAGCGCAAGGGTGACACCATCTGCGGCGTTTACTTTGCCGACAAAAGCGGCGTTCAGTATGTCCCAGCCCGCACGGTTATCGACTGTACCGGCGATGCCGACTTGGTTGACCGCGCCGGCTTTTCCACTTACAAAGGGGACCGGAAGACCGGTGAAATGACCGCTGCCAGCCTTGTCGCTCACATCGAAGGGATCCACTCAGAAGCCATCGAAGCCTATTTAAACGCAGGCAACGATCCCTGGTTCCGGGAAATCTGCCAAAAAGCCATCCACGATCACCCGGATCTGGACCTGCCCGGTGCCCTCATCATCTTTCCTATGGTCCAGGAAGGTGTGTTTATGGTAAATGGCGGTACCAGCTTCGGCGGCTACGACGGCACCAGCGGCAAGGACATGACCGATCTTACCCTTCGGGGACGCCAGCGGGCCAAACTGCTGACTGAAGTCCTGTTCCGCGGCTACATGCCAGGCTGTGAAAACTGTCGTCTGCGCCTGACCGCTTCCTATCCCGGCGTCCGAGAAACCCGCCGGATCGTTGCGGAATACATCCTTTCCGAGCAGGATCTCCTGGACGGTACTCACTTTGACGACACCATTGCCTTAGCCGGGCGGCACTTTGACCTAGGCCGGAAGAAGGGGCAGGTCTTCGCCGATGCTGGCCGCTCCGTCAAAAATGGCATCACTGCCATCCCCTACCGCTCCCTGCTCCCAAAAGGAGCAGACAATTTGATTGCGGCAGGGCGTTGCATCGCAGCGGACGGCCAGGCGCTGGGGCCAGCGCGGATCATGTCCACCTGTTTTGCGGTTGGAGAAGCGGCTGGAACCGCCGCCGCCTTTAAACTCCGGCAGCAGACCGCTTTCCGGAACATTGACATTACAGCCCTGCAGGCCGAGCTTCGAAAAAACAACAACGAGATCGACGTATAAAGGAGGCGAAGCGGCTTGACGCAAACGAAAGAATCCGGCCACGCCATTTCCCGCTCCAAACAGCGCAGCAGCCGCAGGAAGGAGATTTGGAAGCATCGGGAGCTCTATGTTTTCCTGCTGCCGGCGCTTATCGCCCTCATCGCCTTTTCCTACATTCCGATGTACGGAGTGTTGATGGCCTTCCAGGACGTCAAAATCGGTCATGCCTTTTCCTTGGGAAACTGGGTGGGGTTCAAACACTTCATCCGATTCTTCAATGGCGGCTGGTTCGGCACCACCATTAAAAACACCGTGCTCCTGAGCCTGGCCAATAACTTCCTCTGCTGGCCCTTTCCCATCGCTCTGGCTCTGCTCATGCACAACTGCACCAACGGAAAGGTCCGGAAGCTGTCCCAGACGGCCACTTACCTTCCCCATCTGCTCTCCATTGTTATCATCGTCAGCATCCTCAACGTCTTCTGCTCCGGCGAGTCCGGGCTGATCAATATCCTGCTCCGATCTATGGGAATGGACCGAATCAACTTCTTCGGTTCGCCTAAGTGGGTTATTCCTCTTTATGTCATCTCCGGACTGTGGGCGGACACCGGCTACTCAGCCATCGTCTACCTAGCTGCCCTCTCGTCAGTAGACGAACAGCTTATCGAGTCCGCCATGATTGACGGTGCCGGGAAGCTCCGCCGGATCTGGAACATCCAGCTCCCCACCATCGCCCCCACCGTCGTGACCATGCTGATTCTCAACATGGGAAAGCTCTTTGCGGTAGGCGCTGACAAGATGCTGCTCCTGCAGACCGACCTAAACCTGTCTGCGTCTGAGATCATCGCCACCTATGTCTACAAAACCGGTTTTGGCGGCGCTCAGTACGGCTTTTCGACGGCTGTCGGCTTGTTTCAGAATGTGATCAACCTGATTCTTCTGCTCATCGTCAACGCCGTCTCGAAAAAGCTTTCCGACATATCCATTTTCTAAGAAAGGAGGGCCCGCCATGGCAATCGCACGCACCAAAAGTGAGACCGTTCTGGATGTCACCGCTATCATCCTGCTACTCATCCTTTCCGTCCTCACCCTCTATCCCATCTATTATGTAGTGATCGCCTCCGTCAGCTCGCCGGTGGCCATCAGTGCGGGCGAGGTCATCCTCTCCCCCAAAGGGCTCAACATCTCCGCCTACCAGCGCCTGTTGAACAATCGAATGATCTGGATCGGCTACCGCAACTCCATTCTTTACACCATCGCCGGCACCGGCGTGGACCTGATGGTGACCATTCCCTGTGCTTACGCTCTCTCCCGTAAGTCGTTACCCTACCGGCGTATTCTCATGGGGCTGTTCATCTTCACCATGTATTTCAACGGCGGCATGATTCCCCGCTATCTACTCATCAACGCTCTGGGGATGATAAACTCTCCCCTAGCTCTGATTATTCCCGGCTGCGTCAATGTTTTCAACTTGATTATCGCCCGCAGCTTCTTCGAGTCCAGCATCCCGGACTCGCTGCTAGAGGCTGCCCAGATCGACGGCGCTTCCTACACCCGTTTTTTCTTCCAGTTTGCCCTCCCCCTTTCTCCGGCAATGCTGGCCATCATTGCCCTCTACTGCATCCAGGGGCACTGGAATGCCTATCTGGGCGCTCAGATGTATATTCAGTCACCGGACCTTCAAACCTTGCAGGTCATCATCAAAAATATTACGGCCACCCTGGATACTGGCTTGGCTGAGGAGATGAGTACTCAGCAGTTGATTGAGGTTGTCCAACAAAAACAGCTGATGAAGTACGCCGTCGTGGTTGTCTCCATCGTCCCTCTGGTTCTTATTTATCCCTTTGTGCAGAAATTTTTTGTAAAAGGCGTCATGATCGGTGCAGTAAAGGGCTAATCCGTCCCAATACCCCCCGTGGGGGTCCGATAAAACCACTATAAAAAATAAGGAGGAACCTTATGAAAAAGAATCATATCTTTGCATGGTGCATGGCAGCCGTCCTGGCGGCCCCCTTGGCTGGCTGCGGCCAGGACGCCCCTTCTTCTCAACCGGAATCCTCCGGTTCGACCGCCTCGTCTGGGACCTCTTCACAAGAAACGTCCTCCGGTACGGAATCTGACTCCGTCACCTTCCCCCTGGCAGAAACCGTGACCTTCGACATCATGGTTGCCACCCCGGCCCGCTCCTTTGAGGACTATCTGGACAAAGTGGAATTCTGGACCAAGCTCAAGGAGGAGAGCAACGTCGATGTAAACTGGGTCTACTTGTCAGCTGACGACCCCATGAGCACCCTCAACGCCATGTTTTCTGCCGGAACGGAAGGCGACGCTGTAATGGGCGGCGCCCTGATCACCGAGTCGAACCTCTCCCTTCTGGCTTCCAATGACCTACTCACCCCGCTTAACGAATACATCGACGACGAGGCAATCATGCCCAATTTCAACAGCCGCGTCCTGTCCGAGTCCCCCAATACCAAGGGCTTCATCACCTGCCCGGACGGTATGATCTACTCCCTTCCCAAGTACACTGCTCTGGACGGTAACTATTTGGAAAGTCCCCTGTGGATCAACAAGGCCTGGCTGGACAAAGCCGGCCTAGGAATTCCCAAGACCCTGGAAGAGCTGGAGGCTGCTCTGATCGCCTTTAAGGAGCAGGACATGAATGGCAATGGCAAAATCGACGATGAAATCCCCTATCTTTTCCTGAACGGTCATTCCTTTTCTCACATGGAAGCCCTCCTGGGCCTGTGGGGCATCGCCACCAAGGACAGCACCCTGGACTCCTACGTTTATGTCAAGGACGGCAAGGTCAACTTTGCCCCCTCTTCTGACGCCTATAAAGACGCTATCAAAGCCATCAGCCGCTGGTATCAGAACGGTCTAGTCTGGTCCGAGGCCTTCACCGGCACCACTGAAACCTACGGTGCCAAGCTCACCGGCGACGTCTGCCTGGTAGGCGCGCTGACCGCCAAAACCCCACCCACCACCAATCGGGAGGACTACGTTCTGCTGGAGCCGGTGGCCGTGGAGGGCTACGAGCCTTGCTGGTACCGGCACCCCGGCCGCCTGGGCGGCAAAGGCATGTTCAGCCTGACCCGTTCGGTGGAGAACGCTGGCGTTTTGATGCACTGGATTGACCTGTTCTATGATCTGGACCACACCGTTGAAGCCGGTTACGGCGAGGTCGACGATGGACGAGTGACAATCACTGACGGCAAATATGAATTTCTCACTCTCGACAAGGCCACGAAAGAGCAGCTGGATGAGGAAAAGCCCACCTTCGTGTCCTTCTTCCTCAACCTGGCGGCCGCTTATACCGCCGACGACTATGCCAACCGGATCGTGCTGTCTGCCGATCAAAAGATCTATCAGGCCAACTATGAGGTCTATAAGGACTACATGACCAACGAATACTGGCCCCGCCCCTACTTTGCTGAGGAGGACACCACCCGTATCAACGAACTGCGGACGGACATCTTCAACACCGTCGCGGAAAAGAAAGCTGCTTGGGTGACTGGCAACTCCGACATCGACGCCGATTGGGACAGTTACCTGAAATCCCTGAACAGCATGGGACTAGAAGAATTCGTCCAAATTCTGCAGAAGACCTATGATAACTTCCTTGCAGGAACTGAAAACTAAACTTTCTCCTCTATCCTGGTTTTTGCAGGCCGGGCTTGACCGCCCGGCCTGCAGCCGTTGAAAAGTGGATATTCTTCTACCTAATTTCCGAGTCTACTCAAGACATTATAAGGAGGAGATCTTATGAAAGCTGTGAACCCCTATCGTTTCTTTTCCCTGCTCCTCATCCTGGCCATGGTGACGGCTGTTTTCCCAATGCCTGCCACGGCCGCTGAAGATCCTCCCTCTAAGATCATCTTTTTCCAAGATGATTTTTCCAACGACTCCAACTGGAACGGCGCTGCTCCCTGGACGGTCCAGGATAACGCCTACCATTGCACCATCGACGCCGAAACCACCCCCAATACTCTCTCTGGACTCTCCTACGCCCCCTCGGAAGTCTGGACGGATTATCGGTTTGGCATCGACGTCACCGTAGAAAAGGGTGCGCAGAATTCCGCCGGCCAGGACACCTATACCTGGGTAGGGCTGATGGGCCGCGCCGCCGGCTTGACCACCTATCAGCAAGATATGCAAAATTATGAATTCCGCATCCAGATCACCCCCAGTGGCTACATGGTCCAGCTCTTCAAAGCAGTGACCGACGGCGGCGTTCGCTCCGTCAAAGCGGTTCCGGGCACCTCCAAGACCTACCCCGCCACCCTGAATTTCGGCGCAGGAAGTCTTTCCTACCGTGCGGAATTGGAGTTCCTGGGCACTAAGATCCGGGGCTATCTTGATGGTGCCTTGGTCCTGGAGTATGACGTCCAAAACGACGCCTCCATCGGCGATGGCGAAGCCTTTGCCCAGCCCCACACTACCGGAACCATCGGTCTACGAGTCATGCGAATCGAACACACGGGGACTTACTCCGCGTCCTTTTCCAATGTGATCGTGGAAGAGGCTAGTGAGGTAGTGAAACCTCCTCTGCCAGAAGACCCTGCCGGAACGGCCGATTGGGCCAAGGGAAGCGATGAATTCCGGACCGTGTTCGCCGATGACTTCTCCGCCTTTGACCCGGAAAACACCACTTGGGACTGGGAGATGACGGATACATCCGCCGGCGACTGGTCTGTCTCAGACGGCGTTCTCTGCCAAAATGACGAAACCTCCAACATGAGTTCTATCGCCCTGTTCGACGGCCGCGTTTACCCCTTCGGCTCCGTTGCGGCCAGCGTGATGCTCACCTCCACCAACGCCAACAACCTCTATGCCGGTCCGGTGGCTGCCTATAACGGTTCGCGGAACTACTACCACCTCCGTATCGCGGATATGGCCAACGGCAACGACGCTCTTCAGCTTTACCGCATGGACGGCGGCTCTGCTGTCAGCCTTGCTTCGGTCCGACTGGAAAAGCCTCTGGAACGCAATACCTGGTATCGATTGGAAATGGACTTCCGGAACGGCGTCATTTCCGGCTATCTGGACGGCGAACTGCTGCTCACCTATACTCCTTCTGAAGAGGAGCCAGTCTATGAGGTCGGGTCTGCCGGGATCCGGATCTCTCAGGGGGCGGCGAAAATTGACCATTTCGCCGTAAAAATCCCCCGAGATGAGGCTCGTTTCTTCGATTCCTTCGATTCTGCCAGTCTGGAGGAAACTCTCTGGAGCAACAATCTTACCGACTCCAGCGCCGGCGACTGGTCTCTATCGGACGGAACGCTGGTTCAGGCGGATGAGGGCACCAAGGCCACCTCGATCTTGCTCTACGAAGACGAGCAAGAGCTGCTTTTCGGCGGCGTTTCAGCAGACTTCATGTTCACCTCCGCCAACACCTGTAACCTATACGCTGGTCCGGTAGCGGCTTACGGCGGCTCTCGGAATTATTACCATCTCCGCCTGGGTGACATGGCCGATGGCCGAAACTTGGTCCAGCTTTACCAGATGACTGGCGGCTCTGCTCAGAAGGTTGCCGAGGCAGAGCTTCCCTTTGAGATTCAGCGGAGCACCTGGTATAATCTGGACCTCTTCCAGCTGGGCGGCGTTTTATATGGCTGCGTGGACAACGTTCTCTACATCCGTTATGAGCCGGAAGACGGTATAGCCTTCACCCAGGGCCTGACCGGCGTCCGGGTATCCCAGGGGGCGGCCAAAATCGACAATTTCTGCGCATATGGCGCAGAAGGCACTCTCATAGAGGAGGATTATGGAATGAATACCGTTGTGGAAAATCCTCTGCTGTTCATCGATGATTTTTCCGATGAAACAACGGGTTCCAGCCCGGATTACTGGCTGGAAAATAACCAAACCGACCATTGGAAGGTCGCCGCAGAGGGAGAAAATCTCATTTACGGCTGTGCCGAATCTGATGTTTCCACCACCACTTGGCTCCACGTTTTTGAGACCAATATAGATTTTTCCGCCAAGCTGAAGGTTCCCTCCCCCGTCCCTGTGGACGCCAAAGCCGGCTTGGTGATTCGGATGAGCGGCCGGTACGCTCAGGTCCGCATTGGCTACGACTTTGCCCAGTTCAAATGGTACGTCTCCGATCGTAAGGGCCTGGATTTTGACGAGCAGACTATTTATGCCGCTGAATCTTCCTCCTTCCCCGTAGATGCCTGGAACACCGTCCGGGTTCGTGCCATAGGCAAAACCCTCCAGGTCTACTGTAACGAGGCTCTGGTCCTGAAGACAGACCAAATCGGACAGGTCACCACTGGCCGCGTGGGTCTTTTCACCGAAAATACGCCTCTTGTGGCGGACGAGATCTTCCTTTCCCTGCTCAGTGGCCAGGGACGAGTGGAAAAAGCCGCCCTTGCCAACTATGTTCTGCCCTTAGACGAATACGCCGAAGGCTCCTCTCTCTTCTGGGTCAGCGACAGCCTGGCTATCATCAACTATAAAAGCAAGCTGTTCCTCTCCTTTGACCAAGGCCAGAGCTTCCGTCCCGCCACGGATGAAGAAGCGGAAACCTACCGGTTTTTCGCACAGAACGACCGCACCCAGTACATTCGCCTCCACACTGGAAACATTCTGAAGATCGATAACTATACCGGCGGCAAGGCCTACCTTTCCACTGACAACGGCGCGACCTATACCCAGGTAGGCCAGCTCTGGGATGCCGCTTCCCTTGAAAAGAACTGGGCCTTCTACGGCGGCATGAACGATATGATCAAGGAAGTTCGCCTCCAGGACGGCAGTTACCGCGTCTTTTATTGCGCAGACGTCCGGGCCTACGGCAACCCCCAGGGCACCGGATCCATCGACCACCACTGGGAAGAGATCTACTACACCGACGACGAGGGTTACACCTGGCAAAAGAGTCGGATGGACACCCGTCTGATCTCTGCCCTGAATCACGTCTGCGAATCCCGCATTGTTGCCTGCGCAGACGGTGATTTGCGGATGTACTGCTCTTGGAACGACTCCAACTGCTTCCGCTACTATGAATCTCACGACAACGGTGAAACCTGGGAAGGCGAGTACTCTCTCCCACTGATGCGCTGCGCTCGCTCCTCCCACGCCCTGATGGAGGACCCCTACGACCCCGGCACCACCTACATGGTCTTCGTCTACTGTGAGCCTGCGGCTTGGAAAGCCGTCCAGCCCCGAACCCGCCTGGTACTGGTGCGCTCCACTGACGGAAAGAACTGGGAATTTTTGATGGATGCCTGGCGCTGGGATGACGTCCCCGACGACCGGGTCACACACATCAACCAGATTGTCGACCCCTCCATCACTGTCACGGAAGACTACGTCTTCGTCCTCTCCGGTTGGTCGGAGGAAAGCGGAAGCACCTATCACCAGAATCAGCGCCAGCACATCCTAAAGCTCAAAAAATCCGACCTCACCCCCTACGAAGAGTGGCCGGACATCTACCAGCCCAATGCTAAGGAGATCACCTCCATCGAAGCGCTCCCGCCCACCCGAACTCTATATGAAAAGGGCGAAGCCCTGGAACTGGACGGCGGCCGCATCCGCGTGCATTACTACGATGGCTCTTCGGAGGAAATTTCAATGTCCGCTTCCGGCATCGCCATCAGCGAACCGGACCTGAACATCAACTACACCTCCGTCTTCTCCTCACCGGATATGGAGAAGACCGGCGTCAAGATTCTTCGGACAGATTATAAAAACTTCGGAGCCAATTTCACCATCCAAGTGGTGGAACCCGGAACTGCCGCGGACTACACAGCCGTCAAAGATGCCTTGAAACAAATTCCGGATGATCTATCAGCCTACACCCCGGAAAGTGTCTCTGTCCTTCAAAAGGCAGTCGACTCCGTGGACTGGAATCAGACCGCCGCCGGTCAGGCAGCCGTCAACCAATATGCCCAGGATATCCTGCAAGCAATCCGCTCCCTACAGGTTCCGGCAGCAGAGTCCTACATTTCCCCGATCCAACAGAAAAAAACGCCCAAATCTGCCTGGGTCCTGGAGGGAACTGTCTGGCGGTACTACGACTCCAATGGCCGGATAGCCACTGGCTGGCAGAAGATCAAAGGGGCCTGGTACTACCTACGTTGGGACGGCTCCATGGCCACCGGCTGGCAAAAGGTGGATGGTACCTGGTACTATCTGTACAGCTGGGGAGGAATGGCCCGTAATGTCTGGATCAAGGGCCTAGACCAAAAGTGGTATTATCTGCTGGATTGGGGCGGCATGGCGGAAAACCGCTGGGTCAAATGGTTGGATCAAAAATGGTACTGCCTGGGTCCGGACGGGGCAATGTTCACCAGTACCATTACTCCGGACGGATATCGGGTTGGCCTATCCGGCGAGTGGATTCCGTAATCCTTTTTTGAAAACGGCAGCCAGGAGGTGTTCCCGGCTGCCGTTTCCTGATAGATGTGGACGCCTTCCCGGGCAGCTCCCGCTGATACGAAATATTCATCACTGGTCAGTTGACCGTAGCGGATCAACACCGGCGTTTCCAGCGGCCACTGGTTGAGCGTTCCATAGCCTTCCACTAGAATGAGGTCATAGGCCGGAGTGCCCGGACCTTCTCCGTCTCCGCTCCGTGGCCCAGCTTTTGGAGATGAGCGCCAGCGTCCTGTATCAGCTTTCCCACCGGCAGTTCGGCTGCGGAATCACCGCCTACATCAACCGCTGCCGTCGGCATCTGCGATGTCAACTACTTTATCCGCCTCTTCAAAAAGGAGACCGGCGTCACACCGAAAAAGTATCAGTCCTCATAAAAATCAACAGAAAAGCGGCGCGTGAAAGACGCGCCGCCGGTAGCCGATCTCACAAAAGCTTTTCAGGAAATCCTTCCTTTCCTCCCCTTAAAAATTGCCGCCGGGCTGCTAGAAACGGCAACAAAACCGCAAAACTTTTCAACCCTGCCATTGACCGTATCCGGCGGTCTCATTCCTCCATTTCGCCGAAAGCACCCTTTAGTCGGAATCGATTCCTGTCATAGGTCAAAAGTCCGTCCTGCTGCATTTTGCTCAACTCATGGGACATAGCGCTCCGGTCGACCCCCAGATAGTCCGCCAACTGCTGCCGGTTGAACGGGATTGAAAAATTCCGGCTGCCCTGGCGAACTGCCTGGTCCGAAAAATAGGATTGAAGCCTCCCACGAATGGTTTTGGAAGCGGTGTGAAACATCCGGCGGGACAGAATGAGATTTTTCTGGGCAGAAATCATCAGCAGGTTCCGGAGCAACTGGCTGTGCCAGGCGCATCCATGCGCGCAGGGCTTCAGGAGCCTGCCAGCCTGGAGAAAAAGGACTTCCGTTGCCTCCGCCGCCACAGCGCTTACCTGCATCGGCTCCTCGGCGGCGCAGGCGTAGGCTTCTGCGAATACCTGTCCGGGAATCACGTGGTCCAGAATTGCCTTGTTCCCCCAGACATCGTCATTTTCAATATTTACGCTGCCGGATAAGACCATTCCCATAGCTACCGCCGGTTCCCCGGTACGGAAGATGGCTTCGCCTTTTGCGTACCGCCGGTTCTCCGCTGCCAGGCAGTGCAGCAGCTTATCCAGATCTGCTTCGGAAACCTCCCGAAAAAGCATGGAACGCAGCAAAACTTCCCGTTTCATTTTTTCCTCCTCTTTGTTGTTATAACAACTGATTTTTTGCTTTCATTCTACTATACTGAATGAGAAAGGTCAAGTATCCATCACACCAGAACATTGGGAGGTAACCATATGATTCGTAAAATCATCCAAATTGATTCTGAAAAATGCAACGGCTGCGGGCTCTGCGCCAGCGCCTGTCATGAAGGCGCCATCGGCATGGTCAATGGAAAGGCCAAGCTGCTTCGCGACGATTACTGCGACGGTCTCGGCGACTGTTTGCCAGCATGTCCCACCGGAGCCATCACCTTTGTCCACCGCGAGGCTGCGGCCTATGACCCGGAAGCGGTATCGGAAAACCAGAAAAAGAAGCAGGCGGCAGGCGCGCCGGCCCCCCACGCCTGCCCGGGGAGCCAGACCCGCTCCTTCCGGCGGGAGTCGTCATCTGCTCCGGCGGCGGACGTAGCCTCGGTATCCCAACTTCGGCACTGGCCGGTTCAGATCAAGCTGGCTCCGGTCAACGCGCCCTTTTTCCAGGACGCCCATCTGCTCATCGCCGCCGATTGCACAGCCTATGCCTACGGCAATTTCCATCAGCAGTTTCTCCGCGGCAAAACCGTCTTAATCGGCTGCCCCAAACTGGACGAAGGAGATTATACGGAAAAGCTGACGGAAATCCTCCGCCAAAACCCCATTAAAAGCCTGACCATAGTCCGGATGGAGGTTCCCTGCTGCGGCGGGCTGGAACACGCGGCCGTCACTGCCTTGAAAAACAGCGGAAAGTTCATTCCCTGGCAGGTCTTTACCGTTTCCATCGACGGCAATCTCCTCGATTAATTGAAAATTTTTCGCAACCGCCGGCTTCCTGAAAGTCCGGCGGTTATTTTATGCCGCCTCTGCAAATCCTATCCAGGACGGCTGCGGCCGGAATGTTTAAACGGATTGAGGTATCAAAATGGCAAACGCATTGGCGCAGGAAAAATCCCCCTATCTTCTCCAGCACGCAGAAAATCCGGTGGACTGGCGGGTCTGGAGTCCCTCTGCTTTCGAGGAGGCCCAAAAACAGGACAAGCCGGTCTTTCTGAGCATCGGCTATTCCACCTGTCATTGGTGCCATGTGATGGCCCACGAATCCTTCGAGGACCCGGAAGTAGCCCGGCTTCTCAATCGGAACTATCTGTCCGTCAAGGTGGACCGGGAAGAGCGGCCCGATGTAGACGCCGTTTACATGGCCGCCTGTATGGCTGCCACCGGATCCGGCGGGTGGCCCCTCACCGCTCTGCTGACGCCAGAGCAGAAGCCCTTCTGGGTCGGGACATACCTGCCCAAAAAGCAGCTTCTCCGGCTGCTTGACGAAGCCTCCCGGCTCTGGGACAGCGGACGGGAAGCCTTGCTGGAGGCAGGTGATGCGCTGACCGCACACCTGCAGGAGCCGGAAGCATACGCAACAGGAGAGCCGTCCTTTTCCCTGCTGCAAAAGGCTGCTGGACAGTTTTCCTCCCGCTATGACAACCGGTGGGGCGGGTTCGGACCGGCTCCAAAATTTCCGGCTGCCCACAATCTCCTCTTTCTGCTGCATTACGCCCAGGCCGCAGAACGGCCGGACTGCCGGAAAATGGCAGAGCAAACCCTGGGTGCCATGTATCGGGGAGGGCTTTTTGACCATGTGGGCGGCGGTTTTGCCCGGTATTCTACAGATGCCCAGTGGCTGGTCCCACATTTCGAAAAAATGCTCTATGACAACGCGCTGCTGGCTATGGCCTACGCAGAAGTCCAGCAGACCGGAAGAACCTCTCTTTACGGAAAGATCGCCCGCCGGACCCTCGACTACGTGCTTCGGGAGCTGTCCGGGCCGGAGGGCGGCTTCTGCTGCGGGCAGGACGCGGACAGCGGCGGCGGGGAGGGTGGCTACTACCTCCTTACGCCGGAGGACGCGGAGCGGGCTGTGGGTCCGGAGGCTGCGAAAGCCTTCTGCGGCTGGTACGGCGTCACGGAGGCCGGCAATTTCGAAGGAAAGAGCATTCCCAACCTGATCGGCCAGGCCGGGTGGGAACGGGAGCCGGAGGGAATGGCGGCGCTGCGGAAAAAGGTGCGCGCCTACCGTCTGGATCGAATCCAGCTTCACCGGGACGACAAGGTGCTGACCTCCTGGACCAGCCTGATGATTGCCGCCATGGCCAGAGCCGGACGGCTTTTGAAGGAACCGCGCTATCTCACCGCAGCAAGAGAAGCCCAGGAATTCCTCTCCGCGCGCCTGACGGAGCCGTCGGGGCATCTGCTGGCCCGCTGGCGGGACGGCGACGCGGCCCATCCCGGAAAGCTGGACGATTACGCCTTCTCCGCCTGGGCGCTTTTGGAACTGTACGCTTCCACCTTGGACGCGGTTTATCTGAAAAGAGCCGTCCGAGTTTCGGAGCTGCTTCTCCAGCTGTTTTTTGACAGGGGGCGTGGCGGCTTTTATCCGTATGCCGCTGACGGGGAACAGCTGATCAGCCGGAATAAGGAGACTTACGACGGGGCTATCCCATCCGGGAATTCGGTGGCTGGACTGGTTCTCGTCCGGTTGGCGCGGCTCACCGGAGAAGCGCGCTGGCAGGAGGCTGCGGAGCTGCAGCTCCGCTATCTTGCTGGAGCGGCGGAGGATTACCCGGCCGGGCACAGCTTCGCGCTTATGGCCATGTTGGAAGCCCTTTCCCCCGGTGCGGAGCTTCTGTGCGCCGCTGCAGGAGAGAATCCGCCGGAAGAATTGACTGCTTTTCTCCGGCATCCGTTCCCCGGCCTGACCGTTCTGCTGAAAACGCCCGGAAACGCCGATATTCTGGCCAAGGCCGCACCTTTTACCGCAGAGTATCCCCTACCGGAACGGGGAATCCGATACTATCTTTGCCAGAACCGGACCTGCAACCAACCGGCGGACAGCATCCGGGAAATCGAAGTCCGACTGGAGGCTCTGTCCTCCCGGAAGGAGAAACGCGGATGAATTCTTTATGGAACCAAACCGTCCGGATGCCACCGTTCCCTGCGCTGGAAGCAGACGCGGAAACCGACGTGCTGATCATCGGCGGAGGGATGGCGGGGCTGCTCTGTGCTTACCGGCTGAAGCAGGCTGGGGTGCGCTGCATCCTGACGGAGGCCCGGCGCATCTGCGGCGGCGTCACCGGATGCACCACGGCAAAAATCACGGCACAGCACGGATTCCGGTACGCTCCACTGCTGAAAACGCTGGGGCGGGAACGGGCGCAAATGTATCTGCAGGCCAATCTCCAGGCTGTGGAGGAATACCGGCGGCTCTGCCGGAAAATCGACTGCGATTTTGAGGGACAGAGCGCTTTTGCCTACTCCACAAAGGGCAAAGCGGTCCTGGAGGAGGAGCTGGAGGCCCTGCGCCGTCTTGGGTATCCGGCCCGGCTGGCGGAAAAGCTGCCGCTTCCACTAAAAACGGCCGGTGCGGTGGAGTTTCCGGATCAGGCCCAGTTTCACCCGCTGAAGTTCGCCGCCGCCATCGTGGAAGGTCTGCCCATCTTTGAAAACACCATGGTCCTCCAATGGGACGGAAAGCAAGCGCTGTGCAGCGGAAGCCGGACCATCCGGGCGAAACGGGCCATTATCGCCACCCACTTTCCGTTTTGGAACCGGCACGGCTGCTACTTTCTGAAGCTCTATCAGGAACGGCACTACGTCCTAGCCCTGGAGGGAGCGGCCCCAGTGGACGGCATGTATGTGGACGGCTCCGGCCAGGGCTTCTCCTTCCGGATGGCCGGAACCCGGCTCCTGCTGGGCGGCGGCTCCCACCGCACCGGAAAAAAGGGCGGCGGATGGCGGGAGCTGGAAAATTTCGCGGCGCAGAACTACCCCGGCAGCCGGGAGTACAGCCGCTGGGCGACTCAGGACTGCATGACTCTGGATGGCTCGCCCTATATCGGTGCCTATGGCTCCCGAACCCCAGAAACTCTGGTCGCCGCAGGATTCAACGCCTGGGGGATGACCTCCTCCATGATCGCCGCCCATCTGCTGACCTGTGAAATTCTGGGAAGACCCTGGGAATTCGCGCCGGCGTTTGCACCCTCCCGCAGCATCTGGAAAAAACAGCTTTTGGTCAACGGACTGGAGACCACGGCGAACCTCCTGCGCCCTACCATCCCCCGGTGTACCCATCTGGGCTGCACCCTGCATTGGAACGGAACGGAGCACAGCTGGGACTGCGCCTGCCATGGATCCCGGTTTGATGAGGAAGGAGCGGTTCTGGAAAACCCCGCCATGCGGAATCTAAAAGGCCGCTGACGCCCTATCCTATCTGGAATCACACCTCCCGCGTCCAGGAGGTGCCGGTCTCCAGCCGCGTATTTTTCCCAATTATCGTCACTCCTCGTTTTCATAAAGAAGGCCTCCCCGCTGTGATGGGGAGGCCAGCATTTTGTCTTTTTGGGAAGGGGCGTTATCTGTGCTGGAGGGGTAGAAATAGGCCAAAAATTTCCCCTTCGTATTTTGGGGACTCTATCGCAGGGCAATCAAGCACACCAGTTGTCTGCGCCAGCCCACCCGGGTTCCGCTCCGGCAAATGCGGAACGGGAACCGGGAAGCGCTGATCTGAATCCCTAGTAATTCCACTCCTCTTGGAGCTTGGGCTCGCCGAAAACCGGATCGTCATTTTCATCCCAAGTAAAACGCTGGCAGAAAATGCAACGCTTACCCCAGTTGTCCCCGGCATGGAGGGTGGCATGATAGACCATCCAGTCTTCCTTCCCATCCGGAGAGGTGGTGAAGAAGGCGTGGCCGGGACCAAAGACCTGCTTCGTCTTTTTGAAGACTGGAATCGGATGCTTCACCCAGTTTTCCGAGACCAGTGGGTCGGCATCAGGCTTCAGGGTCAGCATTCCCAGGCAGTAATCATCCGTCCAGCAGCCACTGGCGGAATAGATCACGTGGACCTTTCCTTTGGGGCCGATGAGGGCAGTAGCGCCTTCTACGACCGTTGGGTATCCGTTTCCGGCGCCATGCATCTCCCACTCCTCAGTGGGCTGGCAAAAGCTCACCCGGCCTGTCTTCAGCGTCCAGGGATTCTCCATCTCGGCGATATACAGATGCTGCTCGACGTTGACGTCCCCTTCCCAGCCGGTCCACATAAAATACCGCTTGCCTTTGTATTCCAGGATGTGGGGTCCTATGGCCCATTTATCCGTAGCAGGATCACAGATCTTTCCGATCATCTCGTACTCACCCTGGGGGTCATCTGTTTTAGCGCGGAGGACGTAGTCCCGATGGTTGCAGTTATCACCGTCGTCCGCCGCATGGTAAAGATACCAGACACCGTCCAGAAAATAAAGCTTGGGAGACCAGAGCTCCTTGGACCAGGGATGTCCGGGTTCCGGCTTATAGACGGTAACTGCCGGAGCTGTTCCGATCTCGTAAAGGTTCCGGGCTTTCGAAACCAGAAGGCTCTCCCGGGTGCCGGAATCCCCGACATCGTAAAACTCTGACCGCAGAAAGTAATAATAGCCGTTGTGATAAGTTACAGAGGGATCCGCCCCCTTGGAAACAGGGTTGGTAAAAATTTTCTTCATAAAAGCGCCCGCCTTTCTTGCCGCATTGTTTTCGAGAGATTATTTTGCCATGTAACGGTCGTAAGCCTGTTGCGTCAGTTCAATGGCACGGGGCAGCCCCAGAGTCTCCACCTGTGCGGAGAAGGCATCAAAGCTGGACAGTGGTTCTACGCCGGTAATAAAGCGCAGAATCATTTCCGCAGCGTAAGTGTCTACGTTGGTCATAACCGTCGCGCGTTCGCTGTTTTCGTCCTCAGTGAGCGTAAAGGACGGAAGGCGATAAGCGGAATCGACGTTGGCATCATCCGACCACTTCATCCGGAAAGCCAGCGCCTCCGTATTGCCGACGACGCCGGGATGCGCTTTAGTGTCAGGGGCGCAGAGTTTCGGCCCAAAATGGATCTTGTATATATAGCTGACATTGGACGCCGTCATTCCGTTGTCCGGATGGAGCATCATATCCGTAAACTGAGGTACACCGTCCACCAGGGTATAGGTCTGCCCTTCCACGCCGTAGTTGTAGGTGCGGGAGCCTTCTTCGGTATAGCCGTAGTTTAAGAACTTCACAGCAGCTTCGATATTCTCGCAGGCAGCCGTTATTGCCACAGGGCTACCTGTGACAATATTTGAAGAGGGCCCTGTATGGATCTGCTGGCCTTCGGTCAGACGGGGATAAGGAGCGCTGCCGATGGTCAGAATCTCGCTTTTGGAATTCCGGGAAAAGAGGGCGTCAACGGAGTCAATATAGCAACCCAGCTGGCCTGCATCATACATAGCGAAGATCTGCTTGGAATCCAGCGAAGTGGAATCCTTGGAAATATATCCCTTCTGATACCACTCGTTCATCCGGGTCAGGAAGGGCAAGAGATTCTCATCTGAATACCAGTGGCGGATCTTTCCGCCTTCCTTCACAAAGAATCCAGGGGCCAGGTCATACCCCGTCATAAAGGTGTTCATATCGTTTCCGTTGTTGGCTCTGAGCACCATTGGGACGATATCCTCTTTTTCATCCAGAATCTTCTGGAAATAGGTTTCATAATCGTCATAGGTGACAAGCGCCTCGATGCCGAATTCATCCAGCAGATCCTGTCGAACCAGGGGACGCAGCCAGGCCGGGGCCGTTTCAAAGGACAGCGGGCAGAACGCGGTTACGCAGTCTTCGCTGTAATGGGTCTGCCGATAGGCTTCTTCCGAAGAATTGATCAGCGCGTAATAATCGGGTGCGCATTCTTCCAGATAGGGGAACAGGTTTGCAAAAAAGCCGTCCACAACCCCCTGTGAAACGCCGCCGGTATAGTAATTACCATTGCCGATGATGTCCGGAAGCTCTCCGGAAACCATCATGATGTTAAATTGCTCCTGCTCCTGGCCAGTAACCGGATGGATAAACTCGATGTTGATGCCGGTCTTTTCCATGATATCCTGATAAGCAATATTTTCCGAATAGGTTTGGATATATTGCGTCGCCGCATTGGCAATGGAACACCAGTATTTCAGCGTAATGGAGCCATCCGTAACGACCGGATAAAGAGACTTTTCTTTTTCCGGCTCCGAGGACTCTTCAGCGGAAGCGCTGCTTGAGGAAGAGGTACTGCTGGACGACGGGGTCGAGGATGATGCCCGTTCTCCACATCCGGTCAGCGAAGCGGCCAGCATTGCTGCAAGCAGAAGGGAGAGCCATCTTGCCGATTTTTTTACTCGTTTCATAGCGTTTCTCCTTTTTTCTGAATTCGGATCTTTCTTTATTCCATCCTGCCGCAGGCCTGTACAACAGGAAAGAACGAACGGATTATCCCTTTAAAGAGCCCATCATGACGCCTTTGACGAAATATTTCTGGGCAAAGGGATAGACACAGAGAATCGGACCGGACGTGATGATAATGGTGCAGTATTTGATCAGTTCGTCCAGACGATAGGCGCCGCCGATCTCGTTGACGTCTATGTCGTTGGCTACGCTGGCATTTTGCAGGAGAATCTCCCTCAGGAAAATGGCCAGCGGGAACTTGTTCCGATCCCGGAGGTAGATGCAGGCGTCAAACCAAGCGTTCCAGTGGCCAACCGCGCAGAACATTGCGATGACCACGATGGTTGCCCGGGCGACCGGCAGCAGGATTTTAAACAGAATGATAAAATCATTGGCACCGTCGAGCATGGCCGATTCTTCCAGTTCATCGGGGACCTGTTTGAAGCCGGTGCGCATGACGAGAAGATTCCAGGTCCCAATGGCGCCAGGAATGATCAGCGCCCAGCGGCTGTTGTACATTCCCAGATAACGCACCACCAGGAAATTAGGGATTAGGCCACCGCTCAGGTACATGGTTAGAACGATCAGGATATTCAGCACTTTCCGAATTTTTAAATTTTTTCGGGAGAGGACATAGGCGCCCATACTGGTCAGCACAACATTGATGAAGGTACCGACCACTACATAAAACAAGGTGTTTCCGTAACCGATCCAGATATCCGTCCGCTTAAACACCATTTTGTAGCCCTCAAGGCTGAATCCTTCCGGCTTCAGCAGCAGTCCCGTATGAATCAGCAGTTTGCTTGGATCGCTGAGAGAGGCCATCAGCACATGCCAGAGGGGATACAAAAAAATCAGCGTCATAAAGGTCAACAGGAGTCCATTGACGCAGGTAAAGAGCTGGTCCTTCCAGTCTCGATTTTTAATCGCCATAAGCTTGTTCATCCTTTCTTGGCCACAGCAAAGGGTGTGCGACGGGTTACCAGAGACTGTTCTCCAGAAATTTTGCCGAGAGCTTGTTGGCCACCGTTAAAATGGTAATGTTCACGGCGGAGTTAAACAGACCGACTGCCGCGCCGTAGCTGTAATTGGCTTCCTGCAGGCCCCGCCGGTAGACATAGGATGAAATTGTATCCGCGACCTCATAAGTCAGCGGGTTGTACAACAGGATGACTTTCTCAAAGCCCATCGACATAATGCTGCCCAGGCGCATAATCAGCTGAATGGCGATGATCGGCACCAGGCTGGGAAGGCTGATGTTCCAGATGCGCTGTAAACGGGTGGCGCCGTCGATGGCGGCTGCATCATACAGGTTCAGGTCTACTGAAGACAGGGTAGCCAGATAGATAATGCTGCCCCAGCCGATTCCCTGCCAGGTCGAACTTCCGACAAAAATAATCCGAAAGTATTTGGGATCGGACAGGAAATTGATACGTTCCGACATAAAAGGGGAGAAGATGTCGTTAAACAATCCGTTGGTTCTAGAAAAGTCCATAATCATGCCGCAGATGATGACCGTAGAGATAAAGTGGGGCATGTAGCTGATGGTCTGGGTGACCTTCTGGAACACTTTTGACTGGACCTCGTTGACCATCAACGCAAAAATAATCGGAAGCGGGAATCCGAACATCAGCTGGTAGATGTTGAGCAGCAAAGTGTTCCGAATCGTTCTCCAGGCAAAGGGACCGGACAGGAAGTCGATAAAATGTTTAAGACCCACCCAATCGCTGGAAAGGCCTTTAATGATTTTGAAATCCTGAAAGGCGATCACAATACCGGCCATGGGGACATACCGAAAGATAAAATAGTAACAGATGACTGGAATCGCCATCAGGTATACAAATTTGTGCCGTTTCCATTCTTCTTTCCAAGTGATGTGCGTTTTCTGCCTTGTACGCGGTTTTGCGGTAATTCCACGGACCATCGTTCATCCTCCTCGGGTTGGATTCTTCACCCAAGGTGGGCGGCAGACGGACTGCGCATGCGAACTTGGGTCTGATTCACAGTTTAAACCCAGGAATACCGAAAATGCAATATGTAAGATTGCCATGGTGTGGATTTCAGTCTTTTTATAGAAAAAATCCAGGATGTGTTTTTCTAAGAAATATGTTTTTTGTGTTTTCAGCTATCAAAAAATATAATTGGCTTGAATTTTTATGTGTTTCTGCTAAAATAAAATTAAATTCAATTTCATGCTCTATTACTGGAGGAAGCCATGTCCCATAAACCAAAGCAGGTGCGCTATATCAGCTCTTTTCTTCTGGCTCTGATTCCCGTTCTTCTAATGGGAGGTTTCTTTTATCTTTACTACCTCAACAACGCCCGGTACTACATCCGCAACGACCGGCTGGCCTCTTTTGAAAAGTCCGTATCCCAAATGAATCACTTATTTGCCTATCAGGAACGGATCGCCGCTTATATGGATGAGCAGTCCGACCTACTGTACACCCTTGAAGGCGGCAGCATCGTGCCAAGCAACGAAAGCCAAATTTTATCCGAACTGGCCCACCTTGAAAAAATGCTTCCCGTATCGGCAAAAATCCTGTTGTATTTCCGGGGGCAAAAGGAGCTCTACAGCAGTGAAGAATGCACCAGCATTTCGGATTTTGAACGTTCCTATTCCCCCAGCACGGATTTTGTCATGTCCCGTTTCTTCACGCATTTGATCACACTGAAATCGCCCTTTACATACCGCCTGACGCCATCCTCCGGCACTGCGGAGTCCGGAAATACCATCGCGTATATTTTCCCGCTGCCGAGCCTGTCAAACTCGCCGGTCGTGGACGCTATTTTTTTAACAAATGAAACAGCGTTTCAGGAAATCGTCTCCAATATTATGGGAAACGACAGCATCAACTACTACGTATACTCTTCCTCCTACAATGTCCTTGTGCAGAATGACGCCGCTATACCTGGAATCGATCTCAATGAAATTTTCCGGGCGAAGGGGTCCGGCATCTTGGAAAAAAGTATCGGAGGCCAGAGGTTCGTGCTGATGCGCAGCGTCTCGGAAGATATGCTGCTGACTCATGTGGCCGTGATGATGGAACGGGATTTTTATGAGGAACTCTATCGAAACGGCCGCATTTTATCAACTCTGATTCTAATTTTAACAGCTATATGTTTTTTTCTGGTTATCTGGGTCGCTTACCGCCGCTACCAGCCCATCGGGAAGCTTTTCCGGAACATCGTAGGCAACGAAGCCCTGCCCAAAGGTGTCAGTGAGTTTGACGCGATTGAACAGATCCATCAGCAGAGCCTGCTGCAAAACGAGCGGATGTCTCTTCAGCTCCAGGCCCAGAACAAAATCGTCGCCAGCCATTTTGTCCTGCGGCTGATCACGGGAAAATTTCAGGATTTGGAAAGCCTAGAGCATTCTGCGGCTTTGTCCCACCTGTCCTTGGACGGAAACTGCAGGGCCGCCTTCCGCATCCTTTTCCCGGACATGTCTGCTCAGCTGGCCTATTTGGAAAGGTTCTCGGAGATTCAGGCACCCTTTTCCATCCGGGGAATCCATGTCTTTACGGCAGAACTTATGGAGGAAAGCGGCTGCGGCTGTATCTGGAGCTTCCATAGTCCGCCCGATTCCAGTGCGGCACTTTTGCGGACTCTTGCCTCTGAATTTCGGGAGGCTGTTCTTCAAATCATCGACCCGCAGGGAAATCCCAGCATTGGAATCGGAACCATCTATTCCGAACTGACGGATCTGAAGCAGTCCTACTACGAAGCCTCCACCGCCCTCCAGTTTTCAGCGGCTGATCCTTTCGGCGGCAGCGCGTCTCCGTTCCATTTTTACAGCGACGCCCTGGGTACGCCGGATGCGGCCAGCTTATCCATACCCCACATTGAGGTGCGCCTTCTGACCGAAGGCATTCAGCACGGAGATACGGAGGTGGCGGCTTCCGCCTTGTCTGCGATTTTCGACCGTCTCTCCGGCACGACCGGTTCCATTCTCGTTCTCCGCCTGGTCTGCAACGATGTGATCAAGGCCCTGCTGAATCTAGCGGAACAGAGGAAGCTCTCCATCGAAGAAAGTACATTCCAACGGCTGATCCACTTCAGCACTCTGAAGGAATTTCAAGATGCCGCTGCACTTCTCGTCGAGAAAATGTGTATTCAAATATCGGAACGTCTTGCGCATCATAACACCCGGCAGCGGGACGAAGTGCTCAGCTATATCATCGGGAAATATGCCGATCCGATGTTTTCGCTGGAGGTGGCCAGCGAGGAACTAAAGATCACCCGTGGAAAGCTGAACCTGATTCTCAAGGAGGAAACCGGCACCAGCTTTTGGCAGTATGTTTCCCTTCTGCGGCTGGACGAGGTAAAGCGCCAGCTTGTTCAGACGGATACGCCCATCCAGGACATTGTCCGCAGCGTAGGTTATCAGGACGTCTCCAATTTTCTGCGGAAATTCCGGGAAACAGAGGGTATCACCGCCAAGCAGTACCGTGCCCAGGCCCGCACACGCCAGGAACGCGGCTAACTTCGCAAGAACCCCGCCCCGACAGCGGCTTGCCGTCATCAGGGCGGGGTTTTGATTCATTTTGCGCTCTCCGTCTGGAAGCTCTCCAGTGGGAACTTCCAAGGTGGGCGTTTGCGGAAAGGGGTGCGGAAGCGTTTGCTGAGAAGGCCCTGCTCTTCCAGGTGGATGTAACAGGCCACGTCGCAAGTCCGCCCGCAGATGGAGCACTGATAGCTATGCATGGCGGGGGGATAGAAATAAATACGGTCCAAGATGGCCCGGGCCTTCTCCGGCGTGACCTGAGCCTCGCCGGCAATGATGGACATCCGGTCCGGAAGATCCGCAAAGGCATCCGAAGGCATAAAGGGATTGCGCATGCCGTTGGCGCCGTTATAGTACACTGCGCACTGCCAGGGATCCACCGCCCCGTCCTGAGCGATGGCGCGGCCGGGGCAGGCTTCCGCGCACTGGCCGCACCGGTCGCAGAGATGCGGCTCCGCCAAAGGCGTCGGCTCCAGTTCTGCATCGGTGAGGACGAAGCAGCACCGCGCCATGGGGCCGAACTTCTCTGTGAGGAGCGCGCCGTGAAAGCCCCGCTCCCCCAGGCCGCAGGCAACCGCCGCCTCTGTAAAATCGAACTGAGGCTCGGCTGTCCTGCCGCGATAAATCAGGGAATACGCAACCTCCGGGTTGGTGCTGTCCGGCTCCTCCATAATGGTCTGGTGCCGCCGCTGGGGGATCCCCAGGTACCCCTCCTCCTCCAGAAGCAGACTCACCTGAAGAGCGGCTCCGGGCATGACCGTCTCCTCCAGTGTCTCCACACCCATGGTAGTGTACTGATAGTAGGTAGAGCCCTCCTCGATGCCGCGGTAGGCTCCTCGAAGAACGCGGAAGGCCATTCCGATAACTGTCTTAGTCTCCGGAAAAATTTTGAATATCTTATGATCCGAGGTGAAACGCTCCGCCGGGGCGAAGCCCACCAGGTCCGCCCCGTTTTTCTTTGCCAGGGCAATGATACGATCTCTCACAGCCGTCCCTCCTCTTTCAAATGGCGGTAGCAGGCGATATCGCAGGCTTTTCCGCACAGACAGGGGGCGTATCCGCTCTGGGTGTTAGGCAGAAAGTTCAGTTTCGGATACAGCGCTCGGGCCGACTTCGCGTCAAATCGCTTTTCTCCGCTGCGGATGGCTTCCCGTTCCGGGTCGTCCGCCAGGAAGTTCTCCGGCTGGAAGGGGTTTTTGCGGTGCGCCCCCTTATAATAGACGGCACACTGCCAGGTGTCCAGACCCTCCGGGCCGATGGCGCGGCCAGGACAGGCTTCCGCGCACCGTCCGCAGTTGTCGCAGAGCCCCTCTAAAAAGATTGGTTCTGCCGCAAGGGGCGCGTCGGTGATCAAAAAGGCCCACCGCAGAAACGGCCCATATTTTGGCGCGAGAATGTGCCCACTGCGGCCTGTTTCACCCAGCCCGCAGGCCTTGGCTGCCTTCCCAAAGTCGATCATGACGTCGGGGGCGGGTTTTCCGGGCGCCACCGGGACTGCATGGATCAGCTCATAGGTATCCAGTACCTCGGGATTGGTGGTTTTGTCCCCCTTGCGTCGCAGGTTCGGGACCGTCCGCTGCAGGCAGGCGTCATACCCTTCGTTTTCGATCAGCGCCGCCATTTTGACGAGAAATATCTCCACATATTCTTCGTCGATGTATTTGACGCCCAGGGTCGTGTAGGAATAGTGCTGGGTCCCCATCTCCAAGAGCCGGTACAGCCCCCTGGGAACGGCAAATCCAAACCCCACGATAGCTTTTGCCGCCGGAAGGATCTGCTTCGGGTCCATGGAGGGCTCTTCGCCTTCAAAGAGCGCCAGACTACCCACGCCGCAGATGCTGGCGCCGTATTCCCGGGCTTTTTTCTTGATAAGCTCTGTTGTCAACATAATGTTTCTCCTTTGGTCACCGGTCCAGCTTCCAGGCTTTTTTGGTGCGCAGCGGCGCCCGGAAGCGGCCCTCCATACAGCCGCCCTTTTTCTCCAGCATGCTCACACACGCCCGGATGCAGCCGCCGCACTTAGCCATGTTGTAGCCGACCCAGCTGGGAAAGTACTTCTGCAGGGCCGTATAGACCTTCATGATCTCCTGCTCGTTGGCCACATCCGTCTTACCCTCCAGCAGATCCAGAGAGCCGTTTTCGTTTTCGTCAAAGACCTCCTTGGGGACGAAGGGGTTGTAGTACCGCCCCGCATGGGTGTAAAAGGCGTAGCAGCGCCACATGTCGATGTCGCCCCACTCGCAGATCTTTCCATCCAGGTCCACCCGGACCTTTTTGTCCATGGGGATGCAGTGGCCCGGGCATTCCCGCACACAAGCGTAGCAGTGCCGGCAAAGAGGCTCACCGTGGTACATCTCGTCGTATTCCAGCTCGGCGTCGGTAAAAAGGAAGGCCACCCGCTGCAGCGGTCCGAACTGGGGCGTCAAAAGCATCTTGCTGTAGCCGATTTCCCCCAGGCCGCAGGCCACCGCCGCCAGCCGGAACTGAAACTGCAGGTCCGGCGCAACGGTCCCCTCCCGCACCGGACGGGTGAACTGCACCGAACGGTGATGGGCGGTGGAATCCCGGGCGTTTTCGTTGACCTCGATCTGTTCCTCCGGGGAAAGAGTGTTGCCGGGAGAACCGTCCATGTCCGAAACGCAGCCCCGGGCGCCGGTGTTGCGATAGACAAAAGCCTCGTATCCTTCATCCTCTATGAGCTTTCCCACCTGATAGAGCACCGCCGGGGCGAATATCTCGTTGATCCCGCCGTAAGCCATAGAGGGATACTGATAGAACTGCGTTCCCTCCTCGATCCCGCGCTGAACACCCCGGGGAATCCGGAAGGCAAAGCCGATGATGCTCTTCGCCTCCGGAAAAAGGAATTTGGGGTTCATCTCGTCCGGCGCACCCCTGAGCCGGGACACCGGCGCGATCCCGCAGATGTCCGCGCCGGCGGCAAGGGCAGCCTCCTTGATCATTTGACTGGTCAGCATCACATTCATCCTTTCAAATCGTCCAGCGGCTCCATCCCAATCGCCTCCTCGCCGGGAAGACAGACGCGGACGGAATCGTAAACCCGGGCGCAGTACCCGCATTCCGCGCAGTTTTTACCGCAGTGCAGGACGGTTTTTCCAAAATCCTCCGGAAACAGGCTGTTTTCCAGCAACTCCGGATACAACAGCCCGGTGTGGTCCGGCTCTAACAGCTCCAAAACGCTCCCGGCGCTTTTGCCGGCGCAGTAGGCGCGGAGAACCCGGGCCGGATTCGCGTGAACCCGGGTAGCCAGTTTCACGGCAGGAAACAGCCCTTCGTAAAGGGAAAGGTCCTCCGGGCGGATAAAGCTGGCGTCCCGAATCAAAGAGATTCGCTTTTCGGGGCGCGCCACATATTCCCGGCAGATCCCCGGGAAGTCGTAGGCATTGTCCATAGCGGCGATCTCCGTCTCATGGGCCACCAGGTTATCGTGAAAGGTATGGGCCGAGCAATAATTGAGACACCCGCTGTTGGCCAGGGCAAAGAGGGTTTTCCCGTTTTCCTCACACCACCGGTGCAAGTCCTGGATGACCGCCAAATTCCGATTCTGCTCCCGCTGAAGGTAGAATTCGTCGAAATAGTCCGCCAGATACTCCAATCCCTGACGAGTGCCAATCCCCATGTTGACGGAAGCGCGAACCTTCAGCTCCGGAAAGTTGTTTTTAAGAAATTTTGCAATCAGCGGCGAGGCCGTAGTCACAGACTGCAGTCCAAACCGGCTCCCCAAGCTGTCCACCGTTTGCCCCACCCGGTGAAAGAAGGCGCGGGACTGACTGTCCTTTCCGTAACAGTTGCCGTTGAAAAGCAGATTGAGAGCGATCCCGGCGGCGGAAAGAGCTTGCAGATCCTCCGCCTGGCGCGCCTGAGCCTCCCATTCGGTCAGGCCCTCGTTCTGGAGCATAGTTCCCCGCCCGCTGGCAAAGCTTCCCCAGGAAAAATAAACCTCGTAGAGCCGATCCTTCCGGCGGAGCAGTTCCTCCAGGAAGTCCGGAGACGGCCGCATTTGGTAGCCTGCCATAAATCTCATACAATCACTTCTTTTTTCAAAGTTTTCCGCAGAATTCCAAAAATCGCAGAATTCCTGCTTATGTCTTGATTATACGTCGAAATCGCCCTATAATAAATAGAGAAATAACACATAAAACTTTTTAAAACAAATAGCATCCTCTGCCCAAAAAGGAGCTGCCTATGAACGGTCCCCACCTATCGCCCTTTGTCCGTTACGCGGAAAAAACGGACTTCCTTCCGAACTGCGATTTCACCTATGCCTACGACTGCCGCCTCCTATACTGTTTAAGCGGCAGAGGCACGCTTTCCTTCTCCGAAAGTATCCATCCGCTGGTCCCGGGGACTCTCTGTCTCTACCCTTCCGGTACCCGCTATCTCCCCTGCAGCGCGGAAGGAGTGTCCATGCAGTTCATCATCCTGAATTTTGACTACTATGACAGCCATTCGGAACGAAAGGGTCCTTTTGAACCGGTCACTCAAAAGGACTTTCTGCCCCAACGGGTTATCGATACCTGGCGGGATACACAGGAGCCCAGCTTTACCCAGCCCCAGGTACTGCCGGACTTTCAAAGTGTGGAAAACGAGCTGCTGGAGATCGTCCAAGAATGGCAAGTCAAAAAGCTGCACTGTCAGGAAATCGTCTCCTCCCTACTGGCGTTGGTGCTTTACCGAGTACTCCAGCGAACTTCTGTCAGCCCCCAGAGCGGTCAGCGGGCCGACCATCTGCTGGATTTTATCCACGCCCACTACTCCCAGCGGCTGGATTACGATTCCATTGCGGAACAGTTGCACTATCATCCTTACTATCTCAATTCTCTGATGAAAGCCCGAACCGGTCAGTCGCTGCATCGGTACATCATGAACTACCGGATTCGGGAGGCTTGCCGCCTTCTGGCCTCCACTCAGGATTCCGTCGGAGAGATTTCCCGGGCGGTGGGATTCGAAAACAAGGATCATTTTTCCACCTATTTTAAAAAAGCGATCGGCGTTTCTCCGTTACAGTACCGAAAGGGTCATAACATTTGACAACTGTGCCGAAAGTGTGCAAAGAGCGCCCCGCACAATATTGAACTGCACCCCATTTGTTAGACAGTATGATATACTATCTAATGAAT
>CAJMLQ010000006.1 GCA_905214265.1 uncultured bacterium | reverse complement strand
TCTGCTTGCGATTCTCCCTCCCAAGAAAAATGGGCCATTGTTCAGTAAGCATTATGCTATCATGAAAGCAGAGAAGGTCTATTTCGATAGACCAAAAGGAGGAGAAAATGGAACACATTCAGATTTACGAATCAGAGCTGCGGCTGATGGAACTGATTTGGGATCATGCGCCAGTGCGTTCCACAGTGTTGGCACAGATGGCAGGAGAGATATTGGGCTGGAAAAAATCCACGGTGTTTACGGTTATCAAAAAATTAGCCGGGCGGGGAATCCTGCTCAATGAAAACGCGATTGTCACACCTTTGGTCAGCAGGGAACAGGTGATGCTTTCGGAAAGCAAAAGCCTTATCGACAAACTATTTCAGGGATCGTCCCGGTTATTCCTTACCAATTTCCTTTCCAAGGAGGAATTCACCGCAGAAGAAGCCCAGGAGCTAAAATCCCTTATTGACCAGCACACAAAATCCAAATAGGGAGAGAATGGCATGGATGCACTGGTTTCCGTTTTTTTGGAACTTGTAAAAATCAGTTTAACCGCCGGGATGATTGCGGGGATCATCCTGTTGATCCGGGCGGTGATTGGGAAAAAGCTCCCTCGCCGGGTGTGTTATGCCCTTTGGGGAGTGGTGTTGATACGGCTGCTGTTCCCGGTTTCACTGCCAAGTCCTACCAGTATTTTCACTCCCACGGAGTATACCCCGCAATATACGATTGAGCAGGATCTCCGAACCAATACGGCACCCCAGGTGACGTTTCCCTCTAACGGGATCTATCAGAAAGAGACAGTGATCCCGGAAGTTCCGACTCCGGAGAAACCGGTGCAGCAGACGGAATTTTCTCGGCCAGAAACCTCCCGGTCGGATCAGCCGGTGTTTCCTGCTGAATCGGAGACGGTTTCGTCTTGGGAGCCGTCATGGCCGGCCCTTTTGGCGGCGATCTGGCTGGGTGGTGCGGCGGTTTTCCTTTTGGGAGGGGCGGGGAGCTACCTGTTTCTGCGGCAGCGGTATCGCACGGCTTGCCTTTTGCCGGATCAATCGCTATTTGAACGCTGCAACACCATGCTCCGTCACCCATTCCGGCGGCCTGTCCGGCTGTACCGCTCCAGTTATGCCAGCAGCCCGCTGGTTATCGGCTTCTTTCGGCCTCGGATTATCCTGCCGGAAGAGGAGGTGCCGGAAGAACAGGCAACCTGCATGGTTCTGCATGAACTGGTGCATATCCGGCGGGGGGACCATCTCATCCGTCTGCTTTCTCTGCTGGCGGCCGGTATCCACTGGTTCAACCCCATGATCTGGCTGGCATTCCAATTTTCCTCCAAGGATATGGAGCTTTCCTGCGATGAAGCGGCCCTGTCCCGCCTGGGGGAGGATTCTGCCAAAACCTATGCGACGGCTCTGGTGGAACTGTCTGTTTGGCAGCACCGGGCCTTTTCTCCGCTTTTGATGTTTGGTGAATCCAACCTGAAAAGCCGGGTAAAAAATGCTCTTTCCTACAAAAAGCCTCCCTTCTGGATTTCGATTGCCGCAGTGCTTGTGGTGGCGGCAGGAGCCGTGTTCCTCCTTACAGACCCAATCCGGGAGCCTGTTTTGGAGGCGGGAGATTCACTGGATGTCACGCTGGCGGGAATTCCACTGCACGTCACCGCTGATAAGGAATTGGCCGCCTTCTTTCATCCGGAAAACTGGACAGAACTGGAACGCCTGCCGGAGCTGCAGGAATTCTCGTCGGTGAGCGTCACGGCGGGTAAAAAGGTCTTTGCTTTTTCCCAGATGGATCCGCAGGCGGTTATTTTTCAAGAGGAACAGGAGAAGGCGTATGCAGTGCCCCTTGGCACAGAAGAAACCCTCCGTGTCCAGCTATTGGAAAAATCGACCGAATATGCCGCTTTGCCTGAAGCGCAGCAGCAGATTCTCTCGGCCCTGATCAATGCGGAAACACTCTGGGGGATGCGGGAATATGCCGATTATTTCGCACTCCGTCCGGAATTTATTTCCAGGCTTTCCGCCGCCATCCTTGCGTCTCCCGGTGAGATCGTTTCCGGGGTGGAACCGGACAGAGAGCAGCCTTATCAAGAGATCTATGTGAATCTGGTCAATCCTCTGGGGGGAGCACAGGTCTACCTTTGGGAACAGGGGGAATCCGTGCTGCTGTCCATGGGAGATACTCAGGTCCGGCTTTCAGCAGTCCCCTTTGCCGGGCTTTTCGAGGAGTTTCAGGCTGTTCCTTATCAGGGGTGGTCTACCAACCTGTTTGATGAAACCGCCCCGGGATTCACCCGGCTCTCCGGTGAATTTCCCAACTGGTGGGGAACGGAAGCATTAATTGGGGACAATTTGATCTGGTGGGGCAGGCCGGATGATGCGAGCTCCGAACAACTGACGGTTATCGACCTTTCCAATGGGAAAATCCTTCATCAGGAAGATTCCCCTACCCTGCGAATCGAGCAGATCCGCCCAGTGAAAAATGCGCTCTATGACCTGGAGCTTTCCGGCTTTGCGGGCTATTCCCAGGATGTGGGAGCTTTTGTCTGGGGAATCAGTCTGGAACCGGACGGTCTCTCCAACTATTATACCAACTGGCCGGAATTTCAATATTCTCCGCAGCATTACCGCTGTGCAGATGTTCATTTAACCGATGACGGGGCCGTGGCGGCTTATTATAACGGCTATGCTCTTCAGCTGAGCAGCAGCGGCGGCGAAACAGTGCAGCTGCTGGATGAACGGGAAATCCGGGAATTCTATAAAGAAAAGGATTTGTTGATCGGAGATTACGACGGCCTCGAGAACGTCGCCTTTTCAAACAGCGGCAATACTGTCACGGCGGATATCCGAATGAGCAATTACCCCTTTGCAAACGGGATGGTGCTGGCCGCAAAAGATGGGGCGGAATGGAAAACCCGCATTCTTACCGGAAGTATCTACTATGCGGAAGACGGGCTTTTAAATTCATTTTATAAAATCCTGGAAGATGGAACCATTGCCTATTATCTGCTGGAAGACGCGGGTTGGACGGTGGAACTCATCGACCCGAATACCCTGGAAACCCTCCTTACGATGGATTTCGGCGGGTATTCGCCGGAGTATCTTTCCCTGGAAGGAGAGGCCCCTTTGAGCATCAGCGGCGACAATTTCTATTCGCCCCGGGTCGTCATCCAGCTCATCGACCGCAGCACTGCCGCTGTCATTGACCGCAGCTATAAGCTGGAGGGCCAGCGGCTCTATTTGCTGGATCTGGAACAGAAGCTGCTGAGTGATCCCATCGAGCTGAATGGATTCCTTGCACACGTCAGCCGGGAGTGGATCCTGACCCGGGAAATCCTGCCGGCAGAAGAGGAATCCCCGACCAGTGTCCTGTACTGCCGCCCTGCTGGAGAGCTTTTGGATACCATGCAGAACCCAGATCTGCGTCCGCTGGTTCCAAGGGATGAGACCCCTCCCGCGCAAATGGATAAGGCGCTGCTGGAGCTTTTCAACGAACCTCTTTTCCTGAATTCCCGTGTAGGAAATTATTCTGCTTACTCCAACACGATTTTCAGCGGTGCGTTTCACCCTCTGCGGTGGACCCGCTGTGAACAGCCTCCGGAGCTGCCTCCCAAACCGACCGCCACGGTCCGGGACCTTACAGACCAAAACACGAACTTCGCTTCCGCCAATTTTTATGAAGACGGAGATACGGTGATTTTGGAGCTTTTGCCGCAGAATGAGCAGGCAGTGCCCTATTACTATACAGCGGCTTCCAATTACCCGGATTATGCCGGCGGAATCGGATATGGATTGGAATCAAATGGGTATCCGGACTATTATTCCGATTATTACACAGGACGCGACAGCAGCATGATGATTTTTCAGGCAGAAAATCAAATGGATATCCTTGACGCGGCTGCTCTTTTGCAAGGGGACACCCGCCTGCGGTACGACAACCGCCGGGCGTTCGTTCTGTCCCTGCAGGGGAATACCGCAGTCTGCCTGGTTTCGAGAAATCCCAGCGGCTCCTATGCGGATGTCAAGGCTGCGCCGGGTTTGATGCCGGACGGGGTCCGCTCTTTTGAGGCGGGGGGATATACCTTTTACGATACAGCAGACTCCATCCTGCTCATCTTTACCGCAGGAGATGCGCCGTCTGCCGTATCCCTTGCGGAGGGTGTCCAGCAGGGACTGGCGAATGAACAGATGCTGGCAGAGGCCTACGCCATGGCCGCTGAAGCAATGCCCCGGCTTTATCGGGATGAGACCACTTTCCGGGTAGAGCAGCTGTTAAATTATATGAACTGGGTAAATCCCGATACCGGCAGGCCAGCCGCTATGTTTTATAATCAGTTCTACTATCGCTTCGCCGAATTGTTTGCGGAATATAAGGCCTCTGACAAGTGGGAAGGCTGGAAAAAAACAGTGGCCGCCTTTTTGGATTCCCACGAGGAATACGCATATTTCCGGGACGATATGGAATTGGCTCTGACCGTCTTTCTACCCAGTGAGGTTTTCCGGGCGGCGATTCAGGATGCCTGGGGCAGCAGTACCCAGCCGGCTTGGGAGAACAGCGGTGATTTGCTGCAATATTACCCGGAAGAGGACACGGTTGTTATGGCCTATGCCATCGGATTTGAGAATTCTACCCACTGTTATCCGGTTTCCTTTACGGAAGAAGACGGCAGGCTGAGCGTCCAATATGCTACCCTTTACTGGTATCCCGGAGAATATAACCCAAATGTCATGCGGGACGGCGAGTTTGAGTGGCTGGGAGCAAGTTGGCCCAGTACTCCTTCTTTAGCCGAAGTCCAGCAGCGGGCGGCAGAGCTTCCGCTGGAAACAGCGGTATTCGAGTGGGAAAACGACCGATGGGTTCTTTCGCCTGTTTTATAGTGTGCAGGCTGTACCCTGAAACCGACTGATATTCTGGATATATTAAAATCATTCGACATTTTCTCATTTGTTTATCTGCTAAACTAATTTTCGCAACACCAATGACCTTTTTCCAACAGGAACGCCCGATATCCTCTTTTTTCAGGATTTCGGACGTTCTTGTTTTTATGACGCAAATAACTTGTATATGATTCCTTTTCAGACAACTGTTTTCAAGATAGACGCTTAAATCTTCCATTTGCGCTGATGGAAGTTAAATCAGATATCATACACTTTTTTCTTCCCGCACAGCTTTTTCCATAAGAAAAAACTGTGCGGGAAGAAAAAAGTGTAACCTTGACATAGAAACAGTTTTACGAGATAATTAACACAAATAGATAAAAAAAGTCACAATAATCGTACAAATCGATGAATTTCGCTTTTTGATCTAATGTGATTGGTATGATAGATAATTGGAGGTGGCAGTTATTCAAACATGATTTGGGGATGACAGTAAGGGAGGAGTACAAGCTATGACGGTAACCAAGGAAAAAGCAAGGAAGAAGACAATCGCAGGATTGCTTGCATTGGCGATGGGTGCAAGCGCACTGCCAGCAGCACCTGTGCTCGCCGGTGAAGGGGGTGGAGCCCCGGCGTGGACGGCATGTACGGAGTGCAGCGAAGAAAGTCCGCACATCATCACGACCAAAGAGGAACTGGATGCGATTCGGACCCATATAAACACCGAGGGACATGTAGACGGATATTTCCAGTTGGGTGACGACATTGTTTTTGAGAAAGCCGATTTCGAAGAGGGCGGCGCTTTCTATAACGGCGGTCTGGGGTGGATGCCCATTGGACACGATGGAACGACCCATTCTGAAAACGCTGATTATGAGCCGGCAATCTGTGATATTTGGTTGGACGGCAATGGTTATACAATTTCCGGGCTGGAACATTACAGCCGTCCCGGTGATATCACCTCTGGAAAAGACTCCTGGGGGAATACTCCGGCCATTGAATATAGCGGACTGATCGGCATAGCCGGAGACGCGACGATTCAGGACCTGGTCATTGAGGATACGCTCATGTATCTGCAGTACGGGGGCGGCGCCATTTACGGTGCGGGCTCAAACGGGACCGTAGTCGACAATGTGACCCTTCGGAACGTGGAAGTACTGAACCAGTATATATACTCCGGCTCTGATGGCGCAGCGGTAGCCTTTGGCATTGCCGGCGGCAGAATTTCGAATATTACGCTGGAAAATTGCGGCAGCCTGTTCCATTCCGCAGAGGAAAACGGAGACCAGTGCTGGCACTCAGCACTGTTTGCAGACCGCATCCTCAGCGGGACGACTATTGACGGCGTGACCATCACGGACTGCCAGTTGGACGCCAACAAGGATTCCGGCCTCTTCAGTACATATTTAGGCGACAAGGGTGAAACCACCGTATCCAATATCCGGGTGGCAAATGTAACGGTAGATGGGCTGGAGGTCAATCGCGCTCATCCTTTTGTGGCTTACTTTGCCTACGATACCTATGCTTACAATGCAGATCCCACTGCGTTTACTGCCAGATACCCTAAGACCTATGAAAATGTTACGTTTGAGAACATCAGCATGGACGCCGCGGTGAATTACAGCGGGTATACGGCAGAACCGGCCAAAATGCTGCCCGATCTCGTTCCTCAGGCGGCAGGAGTGACGCTCAAAAACTCCGTCATGGTGTACCACCAAGGAGCCGACTACGCACTGTTCACTGAAGACACGTTAGCCGGTGTTTACAGCAACGTTTATGTGGTGCGCGATCTGAAAGATGCCGCCGCTACCGTTATCTGCGTCGCCGCGGATGGCACACGTTCCGAGGCGGCAGTAGCTGTTCCGGAATCCTTGACTCTGCAAGTCGGGGGAGTCAGTGAGGAAACGCTGAGTCTGAACCTAGAGGGTGCGGAGCTGAGTTATGAGAGCAGCGATGAGAGTACGGCAAAACTTCTGGAGGATGGAAAGGTCCAGGGCGTAGGCGAAGGCACGACGGACATCCGTGTCATGGTGAGGATGACAGAGGAAATGAGTCTGCCGCTGCTTCGGACCGAAGTCATCGTGGAAGGACCCAACAAGGATGCGCTGGCACTGCGGTATGACGAGTGCGTCGCAGCGTCAGAGGACGACTATTACACGGAAGAGACCCGGGAAGCGCTGAAGGAGGCCGCAGAAAAAGCCAAACTGGTATTGGACTCCCGGACGGCGACTCAGGCAGATGTGGACACCGCGCTGGCGGCTCTGGAGCAGGCCATTGGCGAAATGCTCCCCAGCGATTACCATCTGGACAGCCTGATCTATGAGGGACGCTCCAACGTCACAGTGTACGTGTCCGAGACAGCCAATGCCCTCGAGAAGTTCGCTATGACAGAACTGCAGAAATACCTGGGGTTGGTGGGTGATGTGCGCATCTCCCAAGCGGCCAGTGTGAAACCCGGGCAGAATTTGCAGATCGTGCTGGGAACGCCAGAATCCTATCCGGAGCTAACAGAGCTGTTCCCGGAGGACCTGGAGTACCTGGCAGATTCCGACGGTTTTGCCGTGCGGCAGATAGACAATATCATCTACATTTTCGCGGCTGAGTACAAAGGCGTAATCAATGGCGTATATGACTTCCTGGAGGAGAATGCCGGAATCATTTGGACCCGCGGCGTTGAAGAATTGGGGACCCTGTATGAGACGGCAGAGACCGTGGCAGTGAAGAAAGCGGATTACCGCGAAAAATCTCCCTTCCGCTATCGCACCTGGAACTCTTGCGGCATGGGATCCACCGGTATCCATCATATTGATCAGGATTACACCTATTTCGAAGCCCGGAACAAGATCAACATGGGCGGCGATGAGATCGGCACACAGATTATTGACGGTGTGAAATACAATCTAGCCGGCTCCATCATCAACTCCGGCACAGCCACCCTCTGGATCGACAAGTATTTTGACGAACATCCGGAATACTTTATGACCGATAAATTCGGAGAGCCTCTGCGGAGTCAGTACGGCAGCAACCTCAACTTCTACAGTATGGAAGCTGCCGAAGCCCTTGCAGCCGAGCTTATCGCTCTCAGCGAAAAACAAGGCAGCAACATTGTGGACCATGGTATTCAGGATAACCAGCACTTCTGCATGATCGTAGACGACGGGGAAGGCGGAAAAGTTGACTTAGCGTCTCTTCCGTTCACCACCGAGGATGGCGTTACCGTTACCCCGGACATGAAGAATTACAAATCCACCGTGTTCTTCAACTTCCTCAATCACGTGGCGCGGACCATAAAGAAGACCAACCCCGATATTCGCATTACGACCCTCTCTTATATTTACACGGAAACTCCTCCGGCTATGCCCATAGAGGATAACATCATCATTGTTTTCGCCCCGATCTATGCTGATGACCATGCTCCCATTACCGCTCCCAGCAACGCTTCCACCAAAGCCAATCTGGACGGTTGGGCCAAGCTGACCAAGAATGTCATGGTCTACAACTACTACTTCTCTCTGCCCAGCACAATCTACTCCCGTCCTATCGCCGAGAAGGTGCAGGCTGACCTCCAGTACTATGCCTCCTTGGGCCTGCTGGGCCTGAACCCTGAAGGGAACGTGGACAGCAGCATCGAAGACAGCGATTCCAATAAGGCCTGGGACATGAACACCATGTATATGTGGGAAATGAATCAGCTGTTCTGGGATCCCTATCTGGATCTGGACGAACTGACCCGAAAGTACTGCAAACTGGCCTACGGCGAAGCGGCGGACGATATGTACCGCTACTATGAGCTCATCCAGGAAGGATGGGATTCCGACGACAGTTACGTCTGGTACATCACCGGCGCGGACACCTACATCAAGAAGCTGGTCATCGATGCCGGTGTGGCAGACGAAGTCCTGACCTGTCTGGACAGCGCCTATGAAAAGACCGACGGCGTAGAGCAGAAACGGATCGCCCCTATCCGCCAGACGATGTACGAGCAGATCGACCTGTTCACAGACTTTGAAACCGAAGACGGTGTGGCCTATTACAACGAGTCCGGCAAAGATGTCCTCACCGCGGAAGAAAATCTCACGATCTCTTCCGGCCCCTGGGCTGATGTCAAGCCGCTGACCGTGTTTAAGACCACCGGTCTGACCGATTCCGGTCGCAATCTTCAGATTCGGCTGATGTGGGACAAGGAAAATCTGTACATCGCTTCCATTCTCCCTAACGAAAAAATCGGTACGGATCAGGATCCTCATGCGCCTGAAAAGGAAAAGCCTCTGTCGGACACCGATAACTGGTGGACCTGCGGCGGCGAGTTCATGGAGAACTATATCTGCGGCGATATGACCTACACCAGCAACTATGCAGCCTACTTCAGCAACGCCTATGATCATCAGCTGATGTATAACTCCAATATTGAGTTCCAGGCGAAGCCTTATAGCTGGGAGAGCTTCTCCAAAGTTCATACCGAAGGCGAACCGTCTGAACGGTATTGGATGAATGTACAGGTGATTCCATTTGCAACCATGGGTGTGACCTGGGACACTGCCGTCCTGGGCGGAACCTTCCTTTTCAATACGGATACTACCGTCGTTGACGACAACAATCCCTTCGGAACCGGCATTTTCGGCTGGTGCGGCGCAGGCAACTGGAGCACTGCTTCCTTCCGCCGGATTCAGCTGGCGGATGCGGCAGGTTCCATTGAGGAAGAAACCGGCAAAGCCTACTACAATGCATCCGGTGAGAGCGTTCTCACTGCGAAAGAAAACCTCACGATTTCCTCCGGCCCCTGGGCGGACGCCAAGCCTTTGACCATGTTCAAACACAACAAGAACATGTCAGAATCCTCGCGGGATCTTCAGGTTCGGATGCTCTGGGATAAAGAAAATTTCTACGTTGCCACGATCTTCCCCAATGAAAAAATTGGTACGGAGAATGATCCCCATGCACCAGAAAAAGAAGTGCCCATGTCGAGCACCGATAACTGGTGGACCTGCGGCGGAGAATATACGTCCGTGTATCTCTGTGGCGATATGACCACGAAGGATGACTATTCCTGCTATTACGCGAATGGTTACGACCACAATCTGCAATACAATGTTGGCGTCGTCTTCCAGCCCGGCCCTTACAAGTGGAAGAGCTATTCCCGGATTCATACGGAGGGCGAGCCCGAAGAGCGCTACTGGATGTGTGTCCGTGTCATTCCTTTTGATGTCCTTGGTGTATCGCCTGACAATGCTGCCCTGGGCGGAACATTTCTGTTCAACACCGATGACAACGGTACTTTCGGCTGGTACGGCTCCGGCAGCTGGAGCCCTGCATCCTTCCGCTCAATCGAGCTGGTCGATGAAACCGGCGGTGATCTCCCGGATGATGGCCCTGTGGTCAATCCCTATCTGCCTTCCAAAGATATCACCCCAGCTCCGGAAACGTCTGTAGATCTTGGCAAATGGGTCCAGGCGGACGATGGCCACTGGGAATACCATTCCAAGGACGGCACACCGCTCACCGGCTGGCAGAAAGACAAAGGCACCTGGTACTATATGGATGACAACGGTGTGATGCTCACCGGCTGGCAGAAGATCGACGGTGTCTGGTACTATCTGTACAACTGGGGCGGCATGGCCACCGGCTGGCTCTGGTGGAACGGTGACTGGTATTACCTCAGCGAAGATGGCTCCATGCTGGCTAACTGCTGGCTCCTCTGGAACGGCAACTGGTACTTCTTCAATCGCGGAGGCGCTATGCTGGCCGACGACTGGATTCTGTGGAATGACAGCTGGTATTACTTAAGCGGCAACGGCGTCATGATTACCAACCAATGGGTCCTGTGGAAGGGTAATTGGTACTACCTGACCAATTCTGGCAAGATGGCAGCCGATACGGTTATTAACGGCTATACAGTCAATGCAAACGGCATCTGGATCGCCTAAATCTTCTTTCCCTATTTCCCCTAAAGTGCAGGCCTGGGTTTTGCCGGGCCTGCACTTTTATAAGTCCTGCTGGAAAGACAGTGCCCAAATCGACGAAAAATTTCGCAACACTTCGGGATGATTCAGAAGTCACTTCCAAAACCGGAATGAAATAACCATCACTGTGAAAAACAAGAAGAAGGAGACGCATCTATGAAAAAAGCTTTATCCCCACTTTATGGCACAGAAGGAACTCTGTTAAATACGAATCCCGACCGTGGATTTCGTTTGGAAATTGCCATGGACGTGGAACGGGTGGCTAAGGTGGGTAGCTATGAAAAAATGAAAAAAGAGGCGGATAGCATTATCTCCAAGGCCGTAACCAACCAGGAATCCGTAAAACTGGCACAGCTTTACTTATATCTTAGCGGTTTTAACAAAGGAAATATCACGGATAAAGGGCTGCAGGCTATAGAAGCCTGTTTGGATGCACTTCATGACCGGGGAATGAAAGCGATTCTTCGCTTTGCCTATTCTACAGGGCTGTCGACAGCAGATAGAGAAAAAGATGCTCCACAGGATATTATCCTGCGGCATATACAGCAGCTGCGACCGGTTCTGGAAAAGAAACAGAGTCATATCCATGCGTATCAGGCCGGCCTGATCGGTGCCTGGGGAGAATGGCACAGCGAGTGTTATCCGCTGGACAGGGCAGTCATCCTTCGTAACATTATGGAAGTGCTGGTACCAGACGATATGTATGTTCAAGTGCGGCTTCCCAATTACAAAAATCTATATCCGTCGAATTTGTCCGGATATAAACGCATAGGAATCCATAACGATTCTGTTTTCGGTAAAAGCAGGGTGAACAAATACGGTACCGGGGGACTGGATGCGGGAACGGAACAATGGCAACAGTTACTCAAGGAGGCAGCATATACTCCTCAGGATGGGGAACTGTTCTGGAGTTCCTGGAATTTGGATACCGGCGTATACTGTGACAGTTTCGATGCACTTTGTCAGCTTTCTGAGCACCGCTTTACATCCTTGAGCGTTTTGCATGGATACCTGGACAGCGGGGACGTCGAGAATACCACTATGGGCAAATGGAAAAGGCAGATATTGACTGAACAATGGTTGATGGATAATCACATCCTTTATGATCCATTCTGGTTTCGGGACGAAAAAGGCATGGCTATTTCGCGCAGCGTTTTTGATTATGTGAGGGATTATCTCGGTTACCGGCTGCAGGCCAGAGAAATGCAGATTGCAGGAGAAAACAAGACAGGGGAAACCGTTGAGATTACCATGTCGCTGGTCAATTACGGTTTGTCTGCCGCCTTCAATATGGAGAGTGGATTTGCCGTACTCGACAGCAACAACAAGGTAGTGACCATGGCAAAGGCGGGAAGTCCTGCTGAATGGTATAGCCGGTCCGCTGCCGACTATGAGGATGACCGTCTGCTAATCCACACTCTCGGCGCATCTCTGAAATTGCCGTTCTCTGCAGGGCATTATAAAATTGGGTTCTATGTGAAAAACACATTGGGAGAGGGCGCACGACTTGCGAATGCTGTAGACTTTGCAGAAAACATGAACATCCTGCATGAATTCGACCTATAAGTATAGTGGATGACGATAAAGTTTATATAGAGTGTTGCCATATTGACGGCAGTAGCTTTAATAGGTGGGGTGATAGTCTGCAAGCCGGAGCAGAGGTAGTTTCGAACCTTCCCGTTTCGAAAGACCAATGACAGAGAGCCGGGTTAACAGTGATGCCCCGAGGAGGAATCCTCAAAAAGGCTGCTACACAGAAAAGCACAACAGTTACATCTGAGAACCAGATATAGACAAACATCGTTTCGAGTACAGCATTAGTATATAGCACTGGAGACTGCTCATAAATAAAATTTGCTGCTTTAAAGAGTACGACAATCCATATCCCCACCGTTGGCTATGAATGTCAAATGGGCGGAAAAACGAATGGCAACCATGCAATGAGCAGGTCCAGTAAAAACAGATAATAGACAAATGCCCCCTGATGTAGGAAAATAGAAATACTACATCAGGGGCAAAATTATGTCTAAGGAGTTGTTGTTTCCAATTCTTGATAACACTTGTAAGTGGCGGGTCGTGTTGCATTAAGGTGTTACTTGCAGACGTGAGATGGAGTAGGTATCGGGTTTCCATCTCTGCGAGGATTTGATAAAAAAGGATTGCTTGTCTTATAGAACTACTAGTTCAAACAACTTTGCCAAATCGGTCAGTTTTTGGGAGATGTCTTCATAGGCAAAGATTTGATGACACCCCAGTGCGGTATTTAGATAATGGTCAGCATCTTCAAATTGTACGTGCATTTGAGTGCGACAGGCAGCCTCATAGGGACCTACTTTGGTTGTGCCGCGATGAATGGTCATCTTGCTCATATTGTCCGAAATCCGACATGCGGTGACTACCTGCTTCAGCGGCATCCGAATTTGCAGACTTATGAGGACGAAGTATATAAACAGCTGCAGCAGTTCATTGAAGACAACCATTTGACACAGACTGTAAAACCTGTGCAGAAATAAATTTTCATACGACTCCCGACACCTGTAATGTTGCCGGGAGTCGTATAATTAGTTATAATGATAGGGACTAATCTGTTTCGTTTTAAGCCAAGGAGGCGCGCAATGATCAAGGTTTTGATTGTGGATGATGAGCAGGCCATGGTAGAAGGACTGAAAAACTTCATCAACTGGGAAGAACTCGGAGTCGATCAGGTTTTTGCAGCAACAGATCCTTTCGAGGCGCTCAAACTGGCAGAAACGGAAAGACCCAACATCGTGATCTCCGATATCAAAATGCCGAAAATGGACGGGATCGATCTTTCTAGACGAATTCGCCAGAAGCTTCCAGACGTGTATCTGTTATTTCTGACTGCATACAGTGAAAAAGAGTATCTCAAGTCCGCGATTGTGCTCGGAGCTGTCAATTATCTGGAAAAACCCGTTAATCGCAAAGAGCTTAGCGAAGTCGTACGCGAATTGACGCTTAAAATCCAGGAACAGCAAGCAACTGTGCAGTGTCCCAACGAGAATATCGTTCTGGATTTGATTTATCCGAATAAGAAGGCTGAACCCGGCAATATCATAATAAATTCATTCCAGCGACTTACTTGCATTTATATTAAAATCCAAACAGAGGATTCTGTATTTTCGGCTCTACGGCTTGAAATGAAAGAAAAACTTCTCATCTCCGTCGAAAAATTGTTGAGCCAACAGATTGAAAAAGCTTTGGTTGCGATGAAAAACGTCGATGGCCTGGTCGGGATTCTTTTGTCGGAACGTGATCTCACCAAAAGCTTTTTTGAAGAAAAAATCCCCCTTATGAAGGACATCATATCCGTTTATTATAATTCTCCGCTCCGGCTGTTTATTGGAATCGGCTGTCCTGTCAGGACAGTTGAAGAGATTCCCTGTTCCTACCAGGAAGCTGTTATCAACTGCCAGCAATATTTTTTTGCTGGCTATGACCATGTCTGTGGACCATCTTCTGTCCCTGAATCTTCCAACGATCTTGAGAGCATTTTTAAAAAATTTGATGCAGAGATTCAATCGCATAATAAGGAACAGATCCGGCAAACGATTATCCGGATCGGAGATGATTTGAAACGTTCCCGGGGGCTGACAATCAGTGCAGTTAAAAATCTCTTCTTCCAGATGATGCTAAGACTGATAAAAGACGGCTCCATTCCAGAACTGAACAGCTTCGACGAGGACCTGTGGAAGGACATCGAAAGTATCGATACGCTGGACCTGCTTATTCAGCACCTGCTTAAAAAACTGGATCAGTTTGTGATTCAGTATCCGGACGCAGATATCGTTGAAGATAACCTCCAGCGTATCCGCGCCTGTATTGAAGAAAACTACAGCAACCCTGATTTCTGCCTGGAAAAGCTGGCAAAGATGGTTTATCTGTCCCCCCAGTATATTTGCCGGATCTTCAAAAAATCCATGGGGGAAACTGTTAACCAGTATCTTGTCCATACCCGCATTGAGAAAGCAAAACAGCTTTTGCACGACAGCTCAATGAAACTTTCCGCCGTGGCACAGGCTGTTGGATACAGCAGCCCCAATCATTTCTCCAAAATTTTTCGAAACCAAGAAGGGATGAATCCCTCCGAGTACCAGCGCCGAATTCGGCATAACAGGCCGTAACAGTCGCTTCTGTTACCCGCAAAATGGAGGAAGAGCGAATTAGCATATTTCGTAGAACCAATCATATCCAAACTTTGAAAGGAAGCAATCGAGTAAAATCGATTCTACTACTGTTTTTGTAGAAGTGAAAGAGGTGCGGTATGAAATATACAAAGCAGGTTGAAAGATGGGGCATATTTGAATTTTCATGTAGTGGCAGAACGGAAGGAAATCCATTTGTCGATTATAATATCCAAGCGCGTTTTCAAAGCAAATCTGAAAGTAAAACCGTGAATGGATTTTACGACGGGAATGGAATATATAAGGTATATTTTATGCCTTCTTTTGAAGAAAAATATGTGTTTGAAGTTAATGGAACATTTTCCAATAAGACTTATAGCGGTGAGTTTACGACTATTGCTCCGGAAAAAGAAAATCACGGACCTGTAAAAGTATCTGATACATTTCATTTTTCGTATACAGATGGCAAGCCTTACTACTGCGTTGGCACAACGTGTTATGTATGGCATCTGCAAAGCGATGAACTAATACATACCACGCTTGCAACTTTGAAAAATTCACCGTTCAATAAAATTCGCTTTTGTATCTTTCCAAAGCACTATGCCTATAATCTTGGCGAACCTCGTTCATATCCGTATGAGGGGACCCCTATGGACAGCAGTGTGCTGACAAAAGAAAATTTTATGGAGTATACGGGTAAAACCGAAGGAAACAATTGGGATTATATGCGCTTTAATCCTGAATATTTCAGACATATCGAATATTGTATCACAAAACTTATGCAAATGGGAATAGAAGCGGATTTAATTTTAATGCACCCTTACGACCGATGGGGATTTTCATGTATGAGCGAGCAGCAGGACGAGCTATATCTTCAATATGTAACATCACGTTTTTCTGCTTTCAGAAACGTGTGGTGGGCGCTTGCAAATGAATATGATTTAATGCCAAAAAGTATGGATGTTTGGGAACGATATGCAGAAATTATCATGAAAAATGATCCATATAATCATCTGCGTTCAATTCATAACTGTATTACCTTTTACGACCACACCAAACCTTGGATAACCCATTGCAGTATTCAAAGGCAGGATTTGTATAAATCGGCAGAGCTTGTAAATGAATGGCGTGAACGTTACAAAAAGCCGATAGTTCTTGACGAAATGGCATACGAAGGAAATATTCAGTACGGCTGGGGAAATATTACAGCACAAGAGCTTGTACGCAGATTTTGGGAAGCTACCTGCCGAGGTGGATATGGAGGACATGGAGAAACATATATTTGCAACGAGAATATATTGTGGTGGTCTCACGGAGGAATACTTCGGGGAGAAAGCTGTGACAGAATAGCATTTATAAGAAAAATTATTGAACAGGTTCCAAATCAGAAGCTTTCGCCACAAATATCGTCATGGGATGATGTATGCGGTGTTGCGGAAAACGCAGGTGGAGCAAAATGCTATATTTTTTATTACAGCTTTATGCGCCCTTCGTGTCGTGAATATTATTTTGATGATGACACCGAGTACTCTGTTGAAGTTATCGATACTTGGAATATGACTATCGATAATATAGGAAGATTTTGCGGAAAATTTTCTGTTCCTTTACCCTCAAGACAGTATATGGCAGTAAGAATTGTGAAGACTGGAAATAAAGTCCGCAATTAAACATCATATCAAATAATTCATATTGGTTAGCAAGGTTATTTTTATTCGCGCGTTGTAAAATGAGGTTGTGCAAATAGTGAAACAAAAGGTCCACAGCAAGGGCCTCTGTGTTAGAATCATTGTGCTAAAACAATCTACACAGAGAGGCGACCGTTATGGACTACCCCGATTATACCACAGAGCATCAGAAAGGTAAACACTGAGCCCTTTCCGAAAAAGTAGACGGTAAAAAGCGCTGAAAAACAGAATAAATCGTAAGCGTTGGCACACGGGTCGTCTTTGCGAGACATGCATTGTCAGCTACCCAGCTCAGTCAGCCGGTTCCGAAGAGGGGCAGCAGTATACTGGATGCCCGGTCACTATGAAAAATCAGGCTATGGCCGGGTTGACCATGACGTACTGCAATGTTGAGGACGGACAGGGTCAACTGTGTATCAGTGCGGTCGGAAAATGTGTAACCCAAGACTTTCTTCATGTATCAGTCTTTGACGGTGGCGAAATACAGCCCTCACCGGTAGGAATGGAGGTGATATCACCTCCTCAAGCCTGATTTGGGCGCTCAAACGAAAATTGTCGCTGAAGCAAATTGGGTGCAATGGAATGACTATGGCAAGAGTTAGTAGTAGCTTTGTAGGCTTTTCTGCGCATGAAGTGTATCCCGGCAGCTTTCATCAGCCGATGGATCCTCCCACGTGAGCAGTGATGTTCCGGCTTTAAAAGGCGATACAGGCCATTTATTTGTGACGACAAAACTGAATTTTAATCAAGATGTTCGGGATTCGAATCCCTGGTGTCTTACCAAAGAATGGAAAAGTCCTTAAAACTTAGGTTTTGAGGACTTTTTTCATTTCCTGAAAAAAGAGCGGAGCATTTGATTTTTTACCTATTTGAAATTTTTCTTACATAAGCAAAGGGGCTATTTTTGTCTGTAATTTTATAAAAGGGGAGAACAGAAATTATGCTATTGTCAACAGGTTTATAATGGACCGCTGGTGTGGATACTTGGGTCACGCGGTGAACTTCAAGACCACAAAGAAGCCTACAAGAGCAAGAAGAAAATCTGGAACCAGGAAAGCAAATGGCTTATTTTCGAGAATACCCATGAACCGATTTGGACGGAAGGCTATCGCCGATGCAGTCAGACCGGTAAGGCAGACACGGCGTCAGCCTGCCAAGACGGGTGAAATGGAGATGTTACCTGGCATGATGCATTGTGCCGATTGCGGCTCGATCATGTATCAGTGCAGGGCAACAGGATTCCGTAAAGATCACGAATACTACATCAATATCGGTTCTGCACCGTATCCCCTACATAAATACTTCCTTATCTGGCGTTGGCAAAGGGCAGTTCAGCTTTTATATTTTCTATATTTCCATTCTATTTATTTACACACTTTAACTATCTGCACCCTTGGCTGGAATTTTTATATGTAAAATCCCCGCAAAATCACACTTTTTAATGACAATCGTAGAATTTCGTGCTTTACTTTTGGCCCAATCGACGCTAAACTTAAAACCAGCGAACCGATTGATATCAATAGCTTCTGCGGCCGGCTGGTCAAGAGGGAACCCGCAACCTTTCAATTTCCGTCTGCTGCCGGTGAATCTCCACGAAAGGTGTGATATCTTCCATGAAACAGGTTTCCGCAGGCCGGAAAAAGAGTTTCCATGCGTACATGCAACGCAACTGGATGCTCTATTTGATGGTCCTGCCCGGGATGCTGGCTCTGATCATTTTCCGGTATGTTCCAATGTACGGCGTGCTGATGGCATTTGAAAAGTACATGCCTGCTAAGGGTATTTTGGGAAGCCAGTGGGTCGGTTTCCAACACTTTGTCACGTTTTTTCACTCCCCGTATTTCGGCCGCTTGCTGGGTAATACCTTTCTTTTGGGCATTGTAACCCTGATTTTTACCTTCCCTGCGCCGATCATTCTAGCGCTGCTGCTCAACGAAGTCCGCAACGAGCGATTTAAGCGTGTGACCCAGACCATTTCCTATGTGCCGTACTTTATTTCAACAGTAATCGTGGTGGGCCTGCTAAAAGATATGGCCAGCACCAACGGCGGCATAATCAATACGATGATCGCGGCTCTGGGCGGGCAGAAGATCGACTTCTTCGCCAATCCGAAATGGTTCCGCCCGCTGTATGTCCTTTCGAGCATCTGGTCCGGTATCGGATATAACTCCATCATCTATCTGGCGGCAATTTCCGGAATTAACCCAGAGCTTTATGAATCCGCCGTGTTGGACGGAGCCTCCCGCTTCAAACAGGCGATACATATCACCCTGCCTTGCATTTCCTCCACCATCGTGATTCTGCTGATCTTTGCGGTGGGCGGAATCGTGGGCAACGACTATCAGAAAATCCTGCTGATGCAATCGCCGCTGACCTATGAGACATCGGACGTGATTTCGACGTACGTCTACCGGGAGGGAATTCTGGGCGGCAGTTATAGCTACACCACTGCGATTAACCTGTTCACCTCGTTGATATCGCTGTTCTTCATTCTCGTAACAAACTGGATCGCTCGCAAAATCGGCGAGACCGCAATTTTCTGAAAGGGGGCATTCCGTTGCATACGCAAGCTGTCGGATCCAAAAGAAAAAGGTCGCTTTTTGACTATGTCAACACGGTGCTCCTGGTCCTGCTCAGTGCAATTTTCCTTTATCCGCTTCTGATGACGCTGGGGCTTTCTTTCAGCAGCGCCAAGGCACTGGTGGGGCAGAACGTGATCCTGATGCCAAAGGGATTTTCACTGCAATCCTACCAGACCATTTTGGCGGATCCTAAAATTCTGCGCTACTATCTGAACACCATTATCTATGCAAGCACGGGCACGCTCGTTTCTCTGCTGCTGACGGCGCTGCTGGCATATCCCCTCACTGTAAAGGAATTCCGGGGAAAAAAGCTCATCAATATTCTTCTGCTGATAACCATGTTTTTCGGCGGCGGCATGATCCCTACATACCTGACCATCCGGAACCTTCACATGATCAACACCATCTGGGCTATGATTCTGCCAGGTGCGATTTCCGCTTGGAACGTGATCATGTTCGTAAACTTTTTCAACGGCATTCCGGAATCCCTTCGGGAATCCGCTACCATTGACGGGGCAGGCCATCTTCGGATTCTGTTTTTCATTGTGATCCCGCTTTCCAAGGCACTGTTGGCGACTATCGCGCTGTTTACCATCGTTGGTTTTTGGAATGACTATTTCAACGCCATGCTCTATCTGGACAGCACCTCCAAAATGCCCATTCAGATATTTTTGCGCAAGATCCTGGTCAACATGGAAATTAATGAGGGCAATGCCCAGAACAACGAAATGTCCCGGCTTTTGGACATGATCAACGCCAACCCGCGTACCGTGAAGGCGGCCGCGACCATCGTCACCATTATTCCCATCCTGTGCGTATATCCGTTTTTGCAGAAATACTTTACCAAAGGCATGATGCTAGGTGCGGTCAAGTCATAACCCATAAGGCGTGCCTGAAAATACACATTCTTTTTAAGGAGGAAAAACCATGTTCAACAAGAAAAACGCTTCCCGTATTTGTCTGGCGGTTTGCGCGGCAATGCTGGTTTCCGGCATGGCCGGCTGCGGAAACTCTCCATCAAGCAGCCAGACGGTTTCCGTTGGCTCCAACGGAGACAGCGGAAAACCCACCATTACCTTCCCCTATACCGGTGAAGAGATCATCTTCTCCGGCTTTGGCTACGAGAGTCTGGACCAAAATCCGGAGCTTCTCTGCCAGAAGGACTGGAAAGAGCATATTGGCAACATCAAAATCGAGTGGGAGTTTGCCGCCTATTCCGATTACGAGGAAAAGAGCAAAATCTACCTTTCTACCAACGACATTCCCGATGTGATGCCGGTTTACGACCCCATGAGCGTCATCAACGAGTACAGCCCCACGGGCATGCTCTTGGACTTTAACCAATATGCGGAGTACATGCCCAACCTGGCGGAATACCGCAAGACCTATAAGAACTTGGATTACATCTGCAAGGATGGCGGTGCCCGCTACGGCATTATCGGTATACAGCCCATAGATTTCTCTGGCGAGGCTTGGTTTGCGAACATGGATGTCTTGGACGCTGCGGGCCAAAAGGTTCCCTCCACCTTTGACGAGATGCTGGACACCATGCGGGCCGTCAAGGAAAACGACCCCTCCATCGTTCCCTTCCAGTCCTACTGGAATATCTCTTATGCCCAGAGGTGGGTTGCGGATTCCATCGGCGCTCAAGGGAGCCTGGTGTACTACGACACCGACGACGGCGAGTTCAAGTGTGCCTACCGTGAAGCGTCCGCCAAGCGGAAAGAGCTGATTCAGACCTTGGCCGATATGTACAAAGAGGGTCTCATCAATTCGGAGATCCAGACCATGTCCTTCGAACAGGAGATGAATGCCATTGCTTCCGGAAAATGGGCCTTTACCGCTTTATACAATCGTTCTCCTGAGGAGGAGATCTTTAAGATTAACCCCGGTGAGGATCTTCCCTATAACATCCAACCCATGACTCCTCCCGCCGATTCCGATGGCAACCGGAATCTGGGAATTGCCTATCAGCACGATGGTATCCCTGGCTGGGGCTTGGTCTGTTCCAGCAAAGCCAAAAACCCGGAATACCTGGCGGCTTATATGGATCAGGTTGTTTCTCCCTACGGACGGGATCTTTTCAATTACGGCGTGGAAGGTGTCACCTATGACGTCAAAGACGGTGTGTACACCATGAAGGACGGCATCGACAAGGCAGAGTACGGCGTAGGTACCCAGTATGAGGTTTGGATAGTCGGCATGGGCCCACTGTCCAGAAACGGAGGTGGCCAAAAGCTGACTCAGGCTGCCATCGACCTGAACCTGAAGAACTTCACGGACGGCACCGTAAAGGCAAAATTTGATCCCGCGTGTGCGATATTCACTGCCGACGACGGCGCTGAGAAGGCCAACATTGAGAACACGCTGCAAACCTGCATCAGTGAGAACGAGGCAAAATTCATATATGGTCTCCGCGACATGAGCGAGTGGGACGCCTACGTTGCCGAGCTGGAGAAGCTGGCGAGCATCGACGATCTGCTGAAGCTGTATAACGACTCCCAGATCATCGTTCGCGATCCGGAGCGGATCTTCGTGGCGAAATAATCCGGCAAGTCCATAAAATCCGGCAAAACACACGGGAAATTTTCCCCCGTGTGTTTTGGTGTTTGAAAAGCAGAGGTTTTGAACGAAGAAAGGCGTGCACAATCATGAAAAAAACAGCCGAAAAAAGATACGGAAGTATCTTCCGCAAGATTTTTACCCTCCTCACCGTATTGATTTCCATTACGACAGTGCTGAATTTTTCCATGACCTTATTTATTCGCAACCGTCTGTTTTCAGACAAAATGCAGGAGCAGGACATCGTGATTGACGCCTACATCTCCTCCATGGACGATACCTTCGAAGCGCTCCAAAATATTTTTGTCTATCTGCAGCAAAGCAACGTGATTCAGAAGCACAGTCTGCCGAATTACCGCAAGCGGGAGGATTATCTTCAAAATGAGCAGGCCATCACAAGCCTTCTCAAGACATTTTCCTTCACTTCCACCGCTGTGGATGAGATCCTGATTCAGTGGGACGACTCCCCCTATATCTGCACCAAACAGGGACTGACCCAGCGCCAGGTCTACTTCCAGAACCGTTTCCAGGGGGATTATTCCAAGTGGAACGACATGATCAGCAACCGTTACAGCCACGTCACTCTGAAAAAGACCGAGGCGGAGGGGATTCCTTATAAGCAGGGAGATTCCAAGACGGGAGCCTCCGGAATTTACCTCCTGCAATCTGTCTCCAACGGCAGCCGTTATGTGGGGACGATCTGTATGGTGCTGGAGGAGTCCTTCATCAGCAGCATCTTCCGGAACCGGAAATTCGCTTCGACCCGTCAGATTTTCGTCCGCGACCAAGATCAGCAGGTGATAGCTGCCAATACTGACGCGGATTTCAACTCTCTTTTTTACAGTCAGGATTTTTCCTCCGAAAAAAACGCAAGCCGCTATCGCGAACGAAAGGGGCTGCTCTCCCGCCGGGAGTCCGCCATAAGTGGCGTAGAGTATGTGATTTTTACACCCTATCAGCAGATAGCTGGAACCTTTGACCGGATTTTCTGGCTGGCCAACCTCTTTTCCGTGGTCACGGTGGTGGTGTTGCTGGCCTATGCTTACGGAAGTTCTCGGAAAATTTACCGCCCGTTCTGCGGAATTCTCAACGTCCTGGGGGACTCCTCCGGCAAGGAGACCGCCAAGGACGAGACGTCCTTCATCACCACGCGGGTTTTGGATATCCTTTCGGCGAATAACTCCATGCGCAGTACCATCCAAAACAATAGCCACATGGTGCTCCAGGCGGTGCTTTACAAGCTCATCATGGGAAGCCCCACCGTCGAGGACGTGCTTTCCTCCACAGAGTCCTATCAGATCGCCCTCTCCGAGGGCGTGTATGAAACCGCAGTCATCCGGCTGGATTTGCCTTCTGATCAGGAGGAGCTGTTCTACACCAAGTATTACGATTGCTTTGACCGGGCGCTACGGGCTCATCTGGGCAGCTGGATCGTGGAAATGCTGGAGACGCTGCCTGACGAATACACCTTGGTGCTCTGCCTGAAGAATTCCGGGGAACAGGAGAAAATGTTGGAGGCATTGCGGCAGGCCTATGAGGACTGGCAGATCCCGGGGGCGGCGTTTTGCATCGGAGTCAGCGATTCCGTTGCCGACATTCACGAGCTCCGAAATTGTTATGAGCAGTCAATTTTTGCGCTACGGCACCGGCCGGTTCAATCCACAGAGACGGTTTTTTCCGCCCGGCCGAAGGATACGCCGGCGTCCCTGCCATTTCTGCCGGATGACCTGGAGGTCCAACTCCGGGAGCTGCTTGAAAAATCGGCGATCCACTACCTGACGGCCTATGTGAAAAGCATCCTGGACCGGAACTATCAGGACAACGTGACCTATGAGGCGTACCTTTCCGCCTGCGTGGTCATTAACCAATTCGTGGGCCGGATCGTTCAGAGCAAGGACGAAATCGCCTTTGCAGATCTGATTAAAATCAACCCCACCAGCTATGTGTACACCTCACTGCGCTGCCGGGAGATTGTGCTTTCCAACCTGAGCGTTGCCGCCCAGCTGACGGCCCACGACACTTCGGTTTCGGTGGTGGACCAAGTGACGGATTATGTCAACGAGCACTTCCGTGAGGACATCAACCTTGCCTCAGTGGCCATGGTGCTGGGGTACACGCCGAACCACCTTTCCCGCTGCTTCAAGCAAAACAAGGGTATCAATTTTACCGACTATTTGAACAGTCGCCGGGTGGCCTTCGCCCGGGAGCAGCTCCTTACCACCTCGGAAAACCTCAACCACATCGCAGAGGTCAGCGGCTTCCACAACTCCAACCTCTTGATCCGCGCTTTTGAAAAGTATGAGGGAATTACACCTGGGGAATTTCGTAGGAAAAAGGCCCAGCAGAGAAAGTAGAAACAGCCGCCTGAACGCGGCAGAACGGAGAAGAAAATGAGCGATCTTGCCTATCTGACCAAGCATTACGACGAAAAAATCCGTCGCATCAAGGAAATCGGAGCGCCACTGAACTTCGTTTTCATTACAGACGAGCATAACCGCCTTAACGAATGGGCTTCTCATGGGGAACCCGGAAAATTTGAGCTGGCCGTCAATGCCATCAACTCCATACAGTACATTCTGGACCGCTGCCCGGAGATCTCCTTCGTGGTCAGCGGCGGCGACATGGGCAACGATTATGATCCTGACCCGGAGCGGATGCGGGCTTCCCACCGGGAAGTGATGGATGCACTGTACCGCCTTTCAGTTCCGGTATATTGCTGTATTGGCAACCATGACGACGGCATCGGCAATTCCTTGGACCGCGGGAACTATAACATCAAGGACATCGCGATTTTCCCAGAGGAGATGCACCGCTTGTGCATGAAAAACAGCCCTACGAAGGAAAACTATTCTTATATTGACGACTCAAAAGGAAATTACCGCTACGTTTTTCTGAACACCAGCGATAAGGCAATCTATGCCGACCAAAATTGTCAGCAGCCCTTCGGTTGGAGGCTGGAGGTTTCCAACCGTCAGGCGGAATGGCTGGAGCAGGAGGCGTTGAAAACCGAAAGAAAGATCTTCATTTTCAGCCATTCACCCATCCACAACGCAGGTATTTATGGTACGGAGGGTTTCCCCCAGGGAATCAAGCCCTATGACGATCTCTTTAACGGGCCGCGGATTTACTACGATATTAAGCAATGCCCCAACGTCATCGCCATGATTGCCGGGCATGTTCACTATGACAACCTGCTTTACGATGACGGAATCCTTTCCATTACGTCTCTCTGCTCCTTCGCCCAGGAGTGGGCGCCGGGATGCCCCCGCCGGGAGATTGGCACCATCACCGAGACGGCTTTTGACATCTTTTCCGTCACCAACGAAAAAGTTGTTATTACTCGCTTTGGCGCCGGAGAGGATCGGGTGGGTTGTATCATGCGGTGACTCTGCACTGCCGGCACGAAATCCGAGTCCTTTTGCCGGGATTCGGATTTTTTGCTTCCCTGAAAAGAACTCTTTGAGTTCTGGAAAAGCCGGGCTGCATTAACAGAATAAATGAAGGAAATCCAGCATGGAGGTTGTGCTCCATTCTCCCCGGTCGCCATGTATCATTCTAAGCAAAACAGATGCACTGTCTCACTTGGAGCAGACCAAATTGGGATGTCACGGCCGTTGTGTGGCTTCTGGATGTTTCATTTATACAGAATTGTCTGGTCCCGGCCCAATTGCCAGTATGATCCTCACGACAGTTTTAATCAGAATCGTCATTTGATCAAATATGTGTATCCTATTAACCGGGATGTCCTGTTTGCAGATCCGTTCCAAAAATTGGTGCGTTGAGATTTATGGTACGGCCCCTTTTCTTTACGATAATAACAAATGTTTTTCTGTCCATCAATCCGGGAAAGGAGGTAGATAGGCGTACTTTTAAAATTTCCACAACGCCATTTTATCTTTGGTATACGCAGTGTGCAGGATTTAGGTAGTTCGCTTAAGCGGCATCTACTTTTGCAAAATGACTATCAGTAGTTTGGAAAATGAGAAAGATAATGAGAAGGTCCGGGGAAGTTATTGCCTCGGCCTTGTTTTTACGGGACAAGTGTCGTAATGACATGTTTGCACAGAAAAAAGAAAACCCACAACTTCGACAAACGCCGTAGTTGTGGACTTTTGAGAGCAAAGACCGATTTGGATACCTAATGTACGACTTTTCATTACAAGGTTCGAGGAATCGTTAAAAGATGAACATCCGTTTGAATACAGATTATACCTCTTTTTCAGAAACGCCGCAATCGCTTCTATATGTATGGAAAAACAGTTCGTTTGCTTTCTCGGTAAACAAGGTCGGTGTCCACTGAATATGATCAGAGAAATCTTTTGCACTGATCACGGCAAGCAAATAGCCGTCAAGCGGCAGCTTATCTTTGATTTTGACCGGATGCACTCCGTCACGGATGACAAGACCATCCGAAAAGAGTTTTTTCACATCAAAATACAGCCGAACACCCGGACTGTACGACACATTCGGATCAGTACAGACATAGCCGAGATTTCTTGAATTAACCACCAACTCGCCGCAGCCATTTGGCATATCCAGCATCACATAATCTGAATAATCTTTTGGCTCCAACATCGCTGTGAGCCCGATTTCGTGGATGTTTTGTCCTTTTTTTCTCAACATACAGGGGGATAGCAGTGCGCCGTCTCGTTTAATTTCCTCCCAAGCGGATCGGGTTGTACTATGCACCAAAACTTCGCCGTCCGATGCGCGATAGCTTGCTGCATTGCCCAACTGGCAGAAACGGCTCAAGATCTCCTGCTCATTCATTCCGGCACAGAACTTGACGATCACATTTCTCCCGTAGGACAGTTCATACCGTAAAAAATCAAAAAAACGCAGATTTCCGATATCGGCATCAGGAGAGAATCGCAGCACATATACGTTTGCATCGGGATACGCATTACTGAAATAGGGAATCGAATCATCGTAAAGAAACGATGACCAATTTTCGCCATATGAACCATCCGTAGTAAAGGGATTGGGTAAAGCGGGATTCCACCTGGAATCTGCTGTGTAAATCATCGTTTTTTCCTTTCTGGTGTCAAGTGTTAAGGATTCACGCACACCACGCCGTGATTCCGTTGGCGTACAGACCATACTCGATTCGGATCGCGCTCGAATCATTGTTATTGCGGAGCGAAAAGACTTCTCCGTTTTTTCCCGGTTCATTGGTATGGGCACCGTGCCCCCAATTCCACCGCATCGATCTTCGGCCACGGGTTTCGTCCTCTGGCATGCCCCCGGATTTTGTCGGAAGTCTCTCTTCATGAAGTGTAAGCATAGGGCCGGGAAAAGAAAACTGGATATCAAAAATTGGCCTCGTGAAAATGCAGTGCTGAGGATTCCGGAACGCCGGACAACGGCACGGAACGGCGATTTGCAAAAAAAAACGGACACCAATCATGATACGCACTGTATCCGAATTGATGCCCAATGATGGTGCGGATAGCAGGACTTGAACCTGTATGACCGTGAAGTCACTAGAACCTGAATCTAGCGCGTCTGCCAATTCCGCCATATCCGCATGTGGTGCAGATGACGGGACTTGAACCCACACGAGGAATACTCACTACCACCTCAAAGTAGCGCGTCTGCCAATTCCGCCACATCTGCATGCCGTATTCAATTGGTTTTATGTTGCCGTTTCGCGTCGAGGTTTCCCGCGGAACATTTATGATTATAGCAGAAGCAGTCACTTTTGTCAACACTTTTTTGAAAAAAGCGGCAGATTTTTCTTTATGGGCTCCTGAAACGTTTTGCGAAAAATGCTTGACAAGGGGTAGGTTGTTTGATAAAATAAGGGCAACATGGATTTTCAAAGTCTCCATGCAAACTACCTCTGACCACCCGTTGCGCGGGTTAAGGCCATACGGACAGCCGGGTCAACTGCCGATTGGCAACGCTGTTGCCTTATTGATTGAGTTAAAAGCTCAAATTTTATAAGTTGGTTACTTTATAACCATTGTGCTGGCGCACATCAACTTGTGAAACGGTCAATAAGAGTAGTAAAAGTAAGGTATTTGCTATATAGACTCTGAGAATCTGTTGCAGTTTATAAAAGCAGGAATGATCCGGGTATTTGCCGGTGGAGTCCCTGTACTGTTTTGTACAGAATTGCCGCAACGCAAGTCACGTGCTGAAGCACTTGGCCTGCGTTTTTTATTCATTTGAAATTGAGGGCGGGAAGGAATCAATATGGACCAGAAACTGAAGCTGTACGGTTTTAACAACCTGACGAAGTCGCTGAGCTTCAACATTTACGACGTCTGTTACGCCAAAACACCCCGGGAGCAACGAGACTATATCTCTTACATCGACGAACAGTACAACTCGGAACGCCTGACCAGTATCCTGACGACCCTTACCGGCATGATCGGGGCCAACGTCTTAAACATTTCCCGGCAGGATTACGATCCTCAGGGAGCGTCGGTGACCCTTCTGATCGCTGAAGGCTCCTTGGTGCCTGCCGGCGGCGAGACCCAGGTGGCTCACCTGGACAAAAGCCACGTCACCGTCCACACCTATCCGGAGTACCACCCCGAAACCTGCCTGGCCACTTTTCGGGTGGATATCGACGTGGCCACCTGCGGGGAAATCACGCCGCTATCCACCTTGGATTACCTCATCGGATCCTTTGACTCAGACATCATCACCATGGACTACCGGGTCCGGGGTTTCACCCGGGATCTGGACGGGAAGAAGCTTTTCCTCGACCATCCCATGGCCTCTATCCAAAACTACATCGCCGCGGAAACTCTTCGGAAGTACGACGCGGTGGACTTGAACGTCTACAGCGTCAATATTTTCCACACCCGGATGCTGGTCAAAGAGGTGGACCTGCAAAACTACCTGTTTAACACCGATGTCTACGAGCTTCCGCCCAAGACCCGCTTGTCCATTATGGAAAGCCTGCGCCGGGAAATGATCGAGATCTTCAACGGACAGAATATCTACTGAGGAGGACGAAAATGGCACTTTCCCAGGAACGTGCGCCAGTCTATGAGGCGCTGGAACGTTTTAAGAAGATGCGGGTGGTCCCCTTCGACGTCCCCGGCCACAAGCGAGGGCGGGGGAATCCGGAGCTGACTGCCCTTTTAGGGGAGTCCTGCGTCAGCATCGACGTCAACTCCATGAAGCCTCTGGACAACCTCTGTCACCCAGTCTCCGTTATCCGGGAGGCGGAGGAGTTGGCCGCCGGGGCCTTCGGCGCGGCCCACGCTTTTTTGATGGTGGGGGGAACGACCTCAGCGGTTCAGAGCATGGTCCTTTCCGCCGTCAAGCGGGGGGAGAAGATCATCCTTCCCCGCAATGTCCACCGGAGCGTCATGGGGGCTCTGGTTCTCTGTGGCGCGGTGCCGGTCTACGTCAACCCGGCCTGTGACAGCTGCCTGGGGATCCCCCTGGGAATGGAGCGGGAGGCGGTGGCTGCAGCCATCCGGGAGAACCCCGAGGCCAAAGCGGTCCTCGTCAACAACCCCACCTATTACGGCATCTGTTCCGATCTGAAATGGATTGCGGAGCAGGCGCATGCTGCGGGCATGCTCTGTCTGGCCGACGAGGCCCACGGAACTCACTTCTACTTTGGAGAGGGCCTGCCTGTGTCCGCTATGGCAGCAGGCGCGGATATGGCGGCGGTGTCCATGCACAAATCCGGCGGCAGCCTGACCCAGAGCTCCCTGTTGCTGGCGGGACCGTCGATGAGCGAGGGCCACGTCCGGCAGATCATCAACCTGACCCAGACCACCAGCGCCTCCTATCTGCTGCTGTCCAGCCTGGATATTTCCCGGCGGAATTTGGTCCTTCGGGGTCGGGATGCCTTTGCTGGAGTGGCGGAGCTGGCCGGATACGCTCGGGAGGAGATTAACGCCATCGGCGGCTATTACGCCTATTCCCGGGAGTTGGTCAATGGGAACAGCGTCTTTGATTTCGATGTGACCAAGCTGTCGGTGAATACCCTGAAAATGGGGCTGGCCGGTATCGAGGTTTACGACATCCTCCGGGATGAGTACGATATTCAGATCGAGTTCGGGGATCTGGGGAATATTCTGGCCTATCTTTCCATCGGCGACCGCCGGCGGGAGGTGGAGCGGCTGGTCAGCGCTCTTTCGGAGATCCGCCGACGCTACGGAAGGAGCGGTATCGGCCTCATGAGCCAGGAATACATCGCGCCCCAGGTGGCCGTTTCGCCCCACGAGGCTTTTTATGCGGAAAAGGAGCAACTGCCTCTGGCAGAAACGGAGGGGCGGGTGTGCAGCGAATTTGTCATGTGCTATCCGCCTGGAATTCCCATTCTGGCGCCGGGGGAGCGGATCACGCCAGAGATCCTCCGCTATATTCAATACGCCAAGGAAAAGGGCTGCTCCATGACCGGGCCGGAGGACCCGGACATCGCGTCCCTTAATGTGCTGAAAGGAAGATGAGATGGAATTTTGGTTTTCGGAGGCCCACACCCCTAACGTTAAGCTGTCTATCCGGGTGGACCGGCAGCTTTACAGCGGGCAGAGCGATTTTCAGCGCATCGACGTGTTTGAGTCGCCGGAATTCGGCCGGTTCCTGACCCTGGACGGCTACATGATGCTCACCGAAAAGGATGAGTTCATCTACCACGAGATGATTACCCACGTCCCCATGGCCGTTCATCCGACTGCACGGCGGGTGCTGGTCATCGGGGCGGGGGACGGCGGCGTCATCCGGGAGCTGGCCCGCTATCCGGATGTGGAAGCTATCGATATGGTGGAGATCGACCGCCAGGTGGTGGAGGTCTGTCGGGAATTCCTGCCCAAGACCGCTTGCAGCCTGGACGATTCCCGGGTCCATATCTTTTACGAGGACGGGCTGAAGTTCATCCGCCGCTGTGAGGATGCCTATGATCTCATTATCGTGGATTCCACCGACCCCTTCGGGCCGGGGGAGGGGCTGTTTACCAAGGAGTTTTACGGCAGCTGCTATAAGGCACTCCACGCCGATGGCATCCTGGTCAATCAGCACGAAAGTCCCTTTTATGAGGAGGATGCTTTGGCCACGCAGCGGGCTCACAAGCGGATCATCCAGTCCTTCCCCTTCAGCCGGGTCTACCAGGCCCATATTCCTACGTATCCCTCCGGCCACTGGCTGTTTGGGTTTTCCACCAAGAAGTACCACCCCCTGAAGGATCTGGATGAAGCCCGTTGGAATGCCTACGGCCTGAAGTGCCAGTACTACACGACCACCTTGCACAAGGGGGCGTTTTATCTGCCCGCATATGTTGAGGAGCTGTTAAAAAATGTTGAACAAGAATGTGGAAACCTTCCTTTGCTGTAACGCGCCCTATGAGACGGTGAAAACGGTGATTTTCGGTGCGCCCTTTGATTCCACCACCTCCTACCGGCCCGGGACCCGCTTCGGCAGCCGGGCCATCCGGCAGGAATCTTACGGGCTGGAGAGCTACAGCCCTTATCAGGATCGGGACCTTCTGGACTGCGCCATTTTTGACAGCGGCGACCTGGAACTCAGCTTCGGCAGCGTCGGGGCGGCTCTGGCGGATATCGAGGAGCGGGCGGAGGCTATCCTGTCTGATGAAAAGCGCCCTTTTCTGCTGGGAGGGGAGCATCTGGTGACCCTGGGGGCTGTTCGGGCGGCGGTGAGGCGCTGGCCGGAACTGCATATCCTTCATTTTGACGCCCACGCCGACCTTCGGGACGATTATCTGGGTGCAAAGCTCTCCCACGCCTGCGTGCTGAGACGGTGCTGGGAGCTGGTGGGAGACGGCCGGATCTATCAGTACGGCATCCGCTCCGGTGACCGGGAAGAATTCCACTGGGGAAAGACGCACGTCTTTACACACCGGTTCGATTTGAACGGCCTGTCCGAAGCCATCAACGCCTTGAGCAGCAAGCCAGTCTACTTCACCTTGGACCTGGACGTCCTGGACCCGTCGGTTTTCCCCGGGACGGGAACGCCGGAGCCGGGCGGAGTGGATTTCAACACCCTGCGGGAGGCGGTGACAGAGGTCTGCGGACAACTGAACGTCGTTGCCTGTGACGTCAACGAACTAAGCCCTCATTATGATCAGAGCGGCGCGTCTACGGCCGCGGCCTGCAAGATCGTCCGGGAGATGCTGCTGGCCCTGAAGCGTTGAAATACCTGAATCCGGAGCGGCTCTGGCCTGCTCAAAGGGTAAGCAATAGCGAAAAAATATACATCTAATGACGAATACGAACAGGAGGAATTCCCATGAGAAAAGCATTGATCATTGGCTGCGGCGGCGTTGCGTCCGTCGCCATCCACAAATGCTGCCAGAACAGCGAGGTCTTTGATGCCATCTGCATTGCCAGCCGTACCAAATCCAAGTGCGATGCCCTGAAAGAGAAGCTCCAGCCTACGACCTCCACAGAAATCACCACCGCCCAGGTGGACGCCAACGATGTAGACGCCCTGATTGCCCTTATCGAAGCCTACCGTCCTGGCGTGGTGCTCAACCTGGCGCTGCCGTACCAGGACCTGACCATCATGGAGGCCTGCCTGGCCACCAAAACCCACTATATCGACACCGCTAACTACGAACCGGAGGACACAGCTAAATTTGAATATTCCTGGCAGTGGGCCTATCGGGAGCGCTTTGAAAGGGCCGGTATCACCGCCCTGCTTGGCAGCGGCTTCGACCCCGGCGTCACCGGCGTTTTTTCTGCCTATGCCCTGAAGCACCATTTCGACGAAATTAACTACATCGACATTCTCGACTGCAACGGAGGTGATCACGGCTACCCCTTTGCCACCAACTTTAACCCCGAGATCAATATCCGGGAGGTATCCGCCAACGGCTCCTATTGGGAGAACGGCCATTGGGTGGAGACCAAGCCTATGGAGATTAAGCGGGTCTACGACTTTGAGGGGGTGGGCGAAAAGGATATGTATCTCCTCCACCACGAGGAGCTGGAATCCCTGGCCCTGAACATTCCCGGCATCAAACGCATCCGGTTCTTCATGACCTTTAGCCAGAGCTACCTGACCCACCTGAAATGCCTGGAAAACGTGGGCATGACCTCCATTGAGCCCATCCTCTACGAGGGGAAGGAGATCATCCCGCTGCAGTTTTTGAAGGCGGTGCTGCCCGACCCGTCGTCCCTTGGCCCCCGCACCGTGGGAAAGACCAACATCGGCTGCATTTTCCAGGGGAAAAAGGATGGCAAGGAGAAAACTTACTACCTCTATAACATCTGCGACCACCAGGAATGCTATAAAGAGGTGGGTTCTCAGGCCATTTCCTACACCACCGGCGTTCCGGCTATGATCGGGGCCATGTTGGTCCTCAACGGGACCTGGCAGAAGCCAGGCGTCCACAATATTGAGGAGTTCGACCCCGATCCCTTCATGGACGCACTGAATCGGTGGGGACTTCCCTGGAAGGAATCCTTTCGCCCGGTTTTGGTGGACTGAGATGGAGGGTTTCCAGAGTGAAGGGCTGCGCACCCCGTTCTATTTAATAGAAGAGACTGCTCTCCGGCGCAATCTGGAGATTCTCCGGGAGGTTGCGGAAGAGGGCAGCTGTAAGATCCTGCTGGCACAGAAAGCATTTTCCATGTTTGCGGTGTATCCGCTGCTGCGCCAGTACCTGGCCGGCTCCACTGCCAGCGGGCTTTATGAGGCTCGGCTGGGAAAAGAAGAATTCGGCGGCGAGACCCACGTTTTTTCCCCGGCCTATCAGGAGGAGGAGTTCGAGGAACTGCTGGGGTACGCCGACCATCTGGTCTTTAACTCCTGTGCCCAGGTCCGGCGGTTCGCCCCCCGGGCCCGGGCCGCCGGGAAATCGGTGGGGCTTCGAGTCAATCCGGAATGCTCTACCCAGGAAGGCCGCGCCATCTACGACCCCTGCGCTCCCGGCTCCCGGCTGGGGACGACCCTGGCAAACTTTGACCCGGAGGTGCTCCCTCTGCTGGATGGATTGCACTTCCACACCCTCTGTGAGCAGGATTCTGACGCCCTGGAAACTACGGTCCGGGTCTTTCTGGAGAAGTTCGGGCCCTTCTGCAGCGGGCTGAAATGGCTCAATCTGGGCGGCGGCCACCACATCACCCGAGAGAACTATGACCGCCGCCGGCTGATCCGCATTCTTCGGGAGCTGCGGAAGCGGCTGGGCTGCGAACTCTACCTGGAACCGGGGGAGGCCGTGGTGCTTAACGCCGGTTTTCTGGTTTCCCGGGTACTGGATGTGGTGCACAACGGTCTGAATGTTGCCATTCTGGACGCGTCCGCGGCCTGTCACATGCCGGACGTCTTGGAAATGCCCTACCGGCCCCCGGTCGCCGGTGCCGGGGAGCCAGGGGAGCGGGCCCATACTTTCCGGTTGGCGGGCCCCACCTGCCTGGCCGGGGATATTATCGGGGACTATTCCTTTGATGAGCCGCTCCGGGAAGGGAATTTGGTCGTTTTTGAGGACATGGCACTATATACCATGGTGAAGACCAATACCTTTAACGGAATGCCGCTTCCTGCAATCCGCCTGCGGGATAGAACGGGGAACATCCGGACGATCCGGGAGTTTTCCTACGAGGATTTCAAAGGGCGGCTTTCCTGAAACGTCTTTGAACAGCGCACACCCTGCCGGGATTTCCGGCGGGGTGTTTTGCTGTGCAGAAGGAATGAAATGGTCAAGAATTTCATGACATTTTCCCCGCCGGTCCGCTGAATCTGAAAAAAGGGGAAGGATTCTGAAAAAAAGGGAATCCTTTGCGAAGAATCTGTTCTGGCATTTTGAAAAAAACGTTTCCTTTTCCGAAGTTTCCGGTCTTGAAGAATTCTGTGCCCGGGCATATAATAAGGACATCACAGGGGGCGCCGGTCCCCAGCTTATCAAACGGCAGGGAAGAAAGCTCCTTCTGCCGGAAGATTGACAATCGAAATATGGAGGCGTATTACATGAAAGCAAATGGCAAATGGAAGATTTCCGCTGGTATCTTGGCGGCAGTCCTGTTGCTCTCCGCCTGTGGACAGTCCGGAGGTTCTTCCACAGGTGAAAGCACTCCCAATAGCACCCCCGCTGACAGTTCCACCACGGGAAGCTCGACTCCGGACAATGCAGCTTCCGAGTACGGCGACACCGGCGGGCTGACCCTCCCCCTGGTGGAGAAGGAAGTCAAACTTACCTGGTCCCTGGGAACGGTTGCCGACAATATCAACGATCTCCTGATCCCTCAGGAAATCTGCAAACGCACCGGTATCGATTTGGAGATTCAGGCGTATCCTTACGGAAGCTACGGTGAAAAGGTCAAGGTCATCATGGGCAGCGGCAATCTTCCCGACATTGTTTCCAGCCCCGGCTCCATGTCGGAAATCAACGTCTACGGCGGCCAGGGCGCCTTTGCGCCCATCAATCAGTACCTGGACTACCTTCCGAACTTTAAATCTATCTATGTGGACGACGAAGAAAACAACTGGTACATGTATTCCTACTCAAACGATAACGGCGACGTGTTTCTCTGGCCGGTTTACGGCCTGAACCGGGACGTCAACCATGGCTGGCTTTACCGCGCCGACATTTTTGAAAAGAATGGCATCGAGCCCTGGACGGATACCGAGAGCTTCTATCAGGCCCTCAAGAAGCTGAAAGAGGCGTACCCCGACTCCTATCCTCTAGCCTCTAAGAATCAGGCAAACTGGTTTAACGCAATTTCCAAATATTGGGGAGTCAGCGGTGACCGCTACTACGACGAAGCGGATGGAACCTGGAAGTACGGTGCTACCAGTGACGGCTACAAGGAAATGCTGGACTTCCTCAAAAAGTGCTACAACGAGGGCTTGCTGGATCCTGAATTCCTGACGGACACCCAGGACTCCTGGTCCGCCAAAATGACCACGGACAAAGCTTTTGTGACCTATGACTGGATCGGCCGTCTGGACCTCTTCACCAACCAGATGAAGGATGCCAATCCGGATTATGACCTCCGCTACGGCTATCCCATCGGTTCCACCGGCAAGCAGTTCCCGCTGGATAAGATCTCTGGCTACGGCGTCTGCGTTTCCGCCGCCAGCAAGAACGTAATCCCGGCGCTCCAGCTGTTGGATTACCTCTGCAGTCCCTCTGGCAGCGAGCTGTTCACCGTCGGCATCGAAGGTGTCAACTTTGAATGGGACGAAAATGGCAAACCCGTTTATCCGGAACTGGCCGATGAAGAACTCGTAGACATCAAGCTCCTGGAAACCAAGTACGGCATGTGGGCGGAGCCCATGTACCTCCGTCCCGATCACCGCAGCGTTTATTATAATTTCTCCGAACGGGAGCAGGAAGCTCAGGATATTTGCAACAACATCACCGGCTATAATCCCCTGGATCCCATGCTGAAGCTCACCGATGCGGAAACCGAGATCTACAACAACTTCTATCTGTCCGTTGACACTGCCCTGAAGGAATTCTCCGCAAAATACGTTACCGACGCTTCCTACGGCGATGCCCAGTGGGAAGAGTGGAAGACCAAAGTCGCCGGTCTCGGCGAGGCGGACGCTCTGAAAGCCCTCAATGACGCCCAGGCACGTTACGATGCAGAGAAGAAATAACCGTCTCTTCTCCGTCCGTGAAAGCGGGAGGCTCCGGCCTCCCGCCCAGCGGAAATGACCCGGGCCGCCGGGGTTTTGTGAAAGGATGAATGGAATGAATCAGACCAATGCGGTATCCCGTGCAGCCGGATCAAGGGAGAAGGCCAAGGGAAAGAAAGAGGGGTTATGGTTCCGTATCAAACGCGACCGGCAGCTTCTTCTTCTTTTGCTGCCCGGCCTGTTGTTTTATGCAATTTTCCGTTATGGGCCGATGTTCGGCCTTGTTATCGCCTTTAAGAAGTACAGCCCTTTTCTTGGGGTTGCCAAAAGCCCGTGGGTAGGGCTGGAAAACTTTACAAAGTTCTTTTCCACCAACGATTTCTGGATGCTGTTCCGGAATACCCTGACCATCGGCGTCCTGTCCCTGGCCGTCACCTTTCCGGTAACGATTCTCTTTGCCCTGCTTTTGAACGAAGTGCGGCACAAGTTTTACAAAAAGCTGGTCCAGACGGTGAGTTACCTGCCCACGTTTCTCTCCGTTGTCATCGTCTGCAGCATGACCATTGACATTCTCTCTCCCAACAGCGGCATCATCAACCAAATTTTGAAACTTCTGGGACAAGAGCCCATTTATTTTATGACAGACCCCAAGTATTTCCGGGCGATCTACGTGATTTCCGGTCTCTGGTCGGGGCTTGGGTCCGGCGCGATCATCTACCTGGCCGCTTTATCCGGCACCGATCAATCCCTTTACGAGGCGGCGCGGATCGACGGCTGCGGCCGGATCCGGATGATGTGGAGCATCACCATCCCTTCCATCATGCCCACCATCGTCACCATGCTCATCCTCAATTCCGCCAACGTTTTCCGCGTCGGCCAGGACAAGATTCTGCTGCTTTACAATCCCATGACCTATGAGGTCGCGGACGTCTTCTCCACCTTTGTTTACCGGAAGGCGTTTGTGGAAAACAACCTGAGCTTCTCCGCCGCGGTGGGGATGTTCGAATCCGTGGTCTGCTGCCTGGTTCTTTTCGTGACCAACAAGATCAGCGAAAAGGCCACCGGCGAGAGCCTGTGGTAAGGGAGGTCCGGACATGAAAGAAAAATTCACCCTGTTTGACGCGGTCATCTACCTCATCATGGCGTTTATCCTAGTCGTGACGCTGTATCCGCTGCTTCACGTCATTGCGGTTTCCTTCAGCGAATCCTCGGCGATTCTGCAGAACAAGGTCGGCATTATTCCTAAAGGCTTTTCTCTGGACGCTTACGCCAAAATTCTGGAGACCATGAAGGTGCCCCGCGCTTTTATGAACAGTGTGCTGTACACGGTAGTCGGCACGGCAATCAATCTCGCCATGACGGCGCTCATGGCCTATCCGCTTTCCAAGCCCAACCTGGTGGGGCGCGGCGTGTTCATGAAGCTGATCATCTTCACCCTGCTCTTTAACGGCGGCACCATCCCTACTTATCTGGTGGTGCAGTCTCTGGGCCTTATTGACTCTATGTGGTCCCTGGTTCTTCCCAACGCCATCTGGACGATGGAACTGTTCATCCAGGTGAGCTTTTACCGCTCCCTCCCGTCAAGTCTCTTTGAATCCGCCAAGCTGGACGGCGCGTCTGAGCTGACCATCCTGCTGCGGATCGTGCTGCCGCTGTCCAAAGCTTCGCTGGCTTCCATCGCGTTGTTCTACTTCATGGGTCACTGGAACAGCTACTTCCTCCCATTGATTTATTTAAGTTCCGGCGAAAAATTCCCACTGCAGCTGGTGCTGAAGGATATGCTGATTTCGGACTCCACCATGGTCTCCGGCCTAGTGGAAAGCGCAGCTCTGACGCCTGCGGCTGTCAAAAACGCGACCATTTTCGTGACGATGGTTCCCGTGATGCTGGTTTATCCGTTCGCGCAGAAGTATTTCGTAAAAGGCGTCATGATCGGCAGCATTAAAGGCTGATTTTTAGGCAGGAGCCTTCTCCCGGCAGCGCCGGAAGAGGGCTTTCCGCTGTTTCCGGCGCTTGTGCGCGTGCCGGAAGTGTGCTATGATAGAGAAAAGCCGCCGGCGCTGCGGGGAAGAGGGGAGAGGGAACGCTTTGATCAACAACAAGTTCTTCAGACGGCTGTTCAGCTGCTTTATCGTGCTGTTTTTCGTCGTTTTCACCCTGGGCCTGGGAATCAGTGTATATCAGGATTTTCAGATGACTCGTTCGGAGCTGGAACGGAGCCGCGAGACAGTCCTCCTCCAGTGGGCCGACGAGATGGACTCTAACATTGGCTATCTCAGCCAGGTAAACCAGAGCTTTGCAGTCACCGATGAGTTCCGCAGCTATCTCGCTGCGGACAGCATGGATCCTTTTGACACCTATCGCGCTTATCAGAGTTACCGGCGGCTCCAGATGCGCAGTGAGAACTATTCCGCTGGAGAAAACGGGAAAATCGCCGTAGTGCGGATGGGTGACCGCTTGGCTCTTACGCCGGAGGGGACCTGCAGCGTTGCCGACTATCTGAAATCCGTTGAGTTCCCCGGCAGTATCACCGAGCTTTATTCCTATTTTTCCGGCATCAACGGCCAGTTTATCCAATTTGGCCAAGTGATTCGCAGCACGCCGGACTCCTCATATGTCACCGTTGTCCAGCGGGGAAGGGTAGAGACACAAGCGGAATACCTGATGTTCCTTTCTCTGAATAAGGACGAGATTTTCAGAAATGTTTCCAGCCTGAATGCATCCGGCATGGCGCTGCTGATGGATGGAGAGATTCTGGCTGCGGCAGAAAATCTGGATACCGCTGGTCTGGAGGCTTTTCTTGGGGAGAATCCTCTGCCGGATACCCTGGATCGGGCCAGCTATTCCGACCGGAATGGCACTTTTTCCTTCAAGGCCTGCGCCTATCTGCCGTTTTTTTACGTCTATGTCGGGCCGGCAGAAAGTCTGGGCAATATATCCATCAGCTTTTTGGGAATTTTTGCCGCTCTTTTGATTTTTGGTGTGATCGGATGCTACCTGCTTTCCCGCCAGCTTTACCGGCCGGTGGTCCGCCTGCTCAAGAAATTCGACGGGACTGGACCGAATGGAAAGGACGAGTTTGCCTTTTTGGAGGATGTCTCCTCCCAAATGCAGGAGGATAACCTTGCCCTGACCGCGACCCTGGACAAAACCCGAGATCTGGTCCGGAACGAGGCTCTTCGGGGACTGCTTTACGGGACCCATTCCGCCAAGGAACTGCTGGGACGGTTGCCCTTTGATGAGTTTGCCTGGCTGAATGAGCCCACTATGGTGGCCATTTTCCGGCAGGATCGACAGGAGAATGGCAGGCAGTTTGACGGCGGCCCAAACCAGATCTGGCAGATCCTTAGAGGTATGCTCCAGCACAGTTTTGCAGAGTCGTCTCTCCAGATCCGGTGTGAGCTCCTTCCCATCGAAACCGGTACGTATGGCATGGTCGCAGGTTCCGGTGATGCGGAATGGGTCAAGGAGCGCCTGATACAGGTGCTGTCTGCCATTCAGTCGGAGTACGGGTTGTTTCTGACAGCTGCGCTGGGCGGACCGGCGCGCTATCCCGACGAACTGCGGAAGGCCTTTTCAAGCGCCCGCTATGTTGCGGAATATCAGAATCTTCTGGGGCAGGGCCGTTATGTTCTGGCTCCCGGGGACCTCTCCTTCCGTGATGAAAACTACTACTATCCCCTGCGCCTGGAGCACGACCTGATCTCCTTCACCGCTCAAGGGATGGAACGGGAGACCTATGCAGTCCTGGAAGAAATTCTGGAGGAAAACTTTCAGAAGCGGGCTCTGGCCCCAGATAAGATCTCGCTGTTCTGCTTTGCCGTCACCGCTACGATTTCCCGAATCCTTGAGATCATGGACCGCACCGCGGATATCTTTGGCGAAAAGTCTGTCATTTACCTGGAGCTGAAGCTGTATGATGATACGGAAAGTCTCTGCCGCAAAATCACCAGCATGTTTGGAACGCTTTTGCAGGAGGCCTCCAGTTCGACCCGGAAACAGGAGTATACCATGGCGAATCAACTGATTGCCTATGTGCGGGAGAACTATGCCCGCGACATCTCCCTGACGGATCTGTCGGAAAAATTCAACATGAGTCAGGGCTATATCAGCACTCTTTTTAAAAATTTGGCAGGGACCAATTTTAAAGAGTACCTGAGCCGTCTGCGCTTTGAGAAAGCGGTAGAGATCTTGGAGAAAAACCCCTATACCCAGACCAAGGATTTGGCTGGGATGATCGGATTGAATACGCCCAAAGCCGTGATCGCACTGTTCAACAAATACGCCGGTATGTCCCCGAAGCAGTATGTTTCCAGCCATCTGAACCTCTGAATCTTTACTTTTTTGGGAAAATATGGTATTCTAAAGAAAGAATTTTTCAGAACGGGGGAACGTTATGGGAAAACGGGAGGACGTCTGCGCGTGGCTGCGGGAAAAGGGCGTCGCATATGAGCTATCGGAACATCCGCCAGTTTATACCATTGAGGAAATGGAGGAACTGGGACTCTGCCTCCGCGGCAACGTCTGTAAAAACCTCTTTTTGCGGGATGCGAAAGGCAAGCGCCATTTCCTAGTGCTGATTTCTCGGGAAAAGCAGGCGGACTTGAAACAACTGGGTGAGCGGACCGGGGTTCGGTTCAGCTTCGCTTCCGAGGAGCGCTTGGCCAAGTATCTCAACCTGACCAAGGGGTCTGTGACGCCGTTGGGCGTTTATTATGACCATGACGCTGCCGTGGAGATTTTGGTGGACCAGGATCTGGTTGGAGAGCCGCGGCTCGGGGTGCATCCCTGCGAGAATACCGCGACAGTTTTTCTGGATTATCGGGAGCTGGAACGCCTTATTCGAGAAAATGGAAATTCGCTGACAATCGTAAAACTATAAAGGCGTTTTACCTTACAGAAAAACCGGCCTTCTGTTTATCAGAAGGCCGGTTTTGTCGTGCACTGAAACTCTTTTTGCGCTAATCCAACAGAGAACGCACGACGTCTTTCGCCAGGACTCCCACCGACCGGCGGACCACCTTCCCATCCCGAAAAACGATGAGGGTCGGGATGCTGGAAACCTCATACTGCCCAGCCAGCTCCGGTTCTTCGTCCACGTTGATCTTGCCCACCCGGAATCCGTCTGCCTCCCGTGCCACCTCCTCGATGATGGGGGACAGCATCCGGCACGGGCCGCACCAGGATGCCCAAAAATCCACCAGTACAGGTTCCTGAGACTCCAGGACGTCCTGCTGAAAGTTCTGCTTGGTTACGGTCAACACTTCCATTTTCCACACTCCTTTCCATAATTTCTGCACATAGCTTTCCCATATTCGGGCAATCTAAACCCAACAGAAAGGAAGTGCATTCCATGAAAAAGCGAAAAACCTGGTTTTTCTGCCTGTTGGGGGCGGCGGCGGGATTTCTCAATGGTCTGTTCGGAGCGGGCGGCGGCGTAGCGGTAGTTCCCATGCTGGAAATGGCTGGAATCGAGTCCAGAAAGGCTCATGCCACTTCGATTGCTATTATCCTCCCGCTGTCGGTGTTCAGCGCCGTCTTCTATCTCTGGGGGACCACACCCCGCTGGGGAGAGGCCCTGACTTACCTGCCTTTGGGTGCTGTAGGGGCGGCTATTGGCGCATGGCTGCTGAAAAGGATCGACAACAACCTCCTTCGGCGGATTTTCGGCGGAGTGATCCTTGCGTCCGCCGTCCGGCTGTGGCTCCGCTGATGGGACTGCTGATTGCCGGGGCCGTCTCCCTGCTGGCCGGCGCCGCGGCTGCAATGGGGCTTGGCGGTGGATTTGTGCTGCTGGTGTATCTGACCGTCTTCGCCAATCTGCCTCAGATGGAGGCCCAATGGATCAACCTGATTTTCTTTCTTCCCATCGGTGGGCTGGCGCTGTTTTTCCATGCCAGAAACCAGCTTATCGAAAAGCGCGTCATCCTTCCCGCCGTGCTGACCGGATTGGCGGGAGCCGCCGGGGGTGCGGCACTGGCCCATTTCCTAGGAAATGACATGCTGACCAAGGCTTTTGCGATTTTCCTGGCTCTCATCGGCATAAAAGAACTTTTCCGCATCGGAAAGTAGTTGCCTTTCTCTCTGGGCTCATGGTACAATGGAGCAAAGGGGGAGAGATCATTGAAGGGATATCAGGCGTTACAGGAACTGACGGAGAGGCTGCCCTGCGGCGATCCGCTGGGACTCCGCGTTACGGTGATGGTGGACCGGCCGCTGGGCAGCCGGCATCCCCGTTGCCCGGATCTCGTCTATTCCGGGGTGAATTACGGCTACGTTCCCGGCGTCATTGGTGGGGACGGCCATGAACAGGACGTGTACATCCTGGGGGTGGATCATCCGCTGGAGCGGTTTGAGGGACGGGTCATTGCAGTCATCCGCCGGGCGGACGACGTGGAGGAAAAATGGGTGGCTGCTCCGGAGGGAATGGTCTTTTTCGAGCCGGAAATCCGGGCGGCTGTGCATTTTGTGGAGCAGTATTTCCAGACCAGCTACCGCTGCCTTTTTGAAAAGGCCTGCGGCGCGGTACTCTTTACCGGGGAAGGGGAGTCCCGGCGCTATCTCCTGGTCCGGGGAGATTCTGGCCACGTGGGCTTTTCCAAGGGGCACATCGAGCCGGGAGAAGAGGAGAAAGTTACCGCCCTCCGGGAGGTTCTGGAGGAAACCGGCCTCTCCCCGGAGTTGCTTTCCGGCTTCCGAAGGGAGTACGCCTACCGGCTTCCCATGGGTACCCATAAGCTGGGCGTGTTCTTCCTCGGCCGGTTTGAGGGCGAAGCGGTCTACCAGCAGGAGGAGATTCTGGAGGGGCTGCTGCTCCCCTATGGCGCCGCCCTGGATGCTCTGAACTTCGAACCTGACCGGGAGGTGCTCCGCGCAGCAGAAACTTTTTTGTCAGCGAAGGAGAAGAATTCATGAGCCTGCCGAAGATGATCCTGTTCGATTACGGCCAGACCCTGATGATGGAGCAGAAATTTGACGCTCTCGCCGGGGATGAGGCGCTGCTCCGGCATGCAGATAATCCCGCAGGCGTCACCGCCGCAGAGATCCAGTCCCTTGCGAACGCGATGATCCGGGAACTGCGGGGGCTGGACACTCCGGATTGGCTGCACACCCATCCCCTGGAGGTACATAACCGGCTGTTCAACCGGTATCTTTACGAGTATTTGGGCATTACCCTGCGCCTGACTCCGCTGGAAGCAGAGGAGCTGTTCTGGGATACGGCAGCCCCGGGCGAACCGACGTCGGGAATCCGGGAATTACTGGATTGGATTCGCCGCGCGGGCATTCGGACCGGTGTGATCAGCAACATCTCCTTCAGCGGGGAGGCCCTGGCGCGCCGGATCCGCCGCGCCTTCCCGGAACACGCTTTTGAATTCATCCTGGCATCCAGCGAGTGGCTGTTCCGGAAGCCCAGCCGGCGTATCTTTGACCTTGCTCTGCGGAAGGCCGGCCTTTCTCCGGCGGACGTCTGGTTCTGCGGCGACAATCCTGTCTGCGACGCGGAGGGGGCCTTTGCAGCCGGGATGGTGCCGGTCTGGTATCGCGGGGCTCTTCTCCGGGATACGGAAGCCCCTTCAGTGCCCCATTTGAGCGTATCCTCTTGGGCAGAACTGCGTCAAATGCTGGAGCAGGAAAAGATGCGGGATGGTGTGAAAACTTAATATGCCGAAAGCAGCCCGAGTGCCGATATCAACGGCTCCCGGGCTGCTTTTTACACTTTTGCTATATCTTATAGGTCGTCCATTTTCCACTCTTAAACCGAAAGTAGGTCATTCCCAGCCGGATCAGCTGATCCACTGCCAGACCGAGCCAGGCACCGATCAGCCCCATGTTCAGCGGGTAGCAGAACAGCCAGCCGCTCAACGGTCGGAAGACCGCCACGCTGATCAACGACACCAGCGCCGTAAACCGGATGTCTCCGCCGCCCCTCAGGCAGCCGGAATAGACGACTTGGGTGATCTGCATAAAGACAATCACCGCGATCATCCGCATAATGATGGAGCCGTAGCCAAGAATTTCCGCATCATCTGAAAACAGCCGGAAAATCAGGTCGCTGCAAGTGACATAGACAACGCAGAGAAGAAAGGAGAAGCAGACCCCCATCCGCTGGCAGATGCCCCCGTAGATTTTTGCCAGATCCGGTCGATTCTGTCCCAGACTCTGTCCGACCAGCGAGACCGCTGCTACTGAAAGCCCATCTCCGAAGGAGAAGGAGATGCTCATAATGTTCATTCCCACCTGATGGGCGGCAAAAGCGTTGGTCCCCAGCCGGGCGACAATGGCGGCGTAAAGCAGAAAACCGATCCGCAGAAAAATCTGCTCTGTCAGTGTGCTGGACCCTAGATTCGTCAGCGCCGTCAGCGATCGTTTGTCGAACCCGATTCTTTTTACGGCTCGGAGGCTCAGGAACCGGTTGTGGTTTAGCACGGAAAAAATACTCATCCCGCAGGCGAACACCGTCCCGATGACCGTAGCGATGGCCGCGCCCTGAATTCCCAGTTTCGGAAAGCCCAGATGCCCGCCGATCAGCAGATAATTGAGAACAATGTTGACGCCGTTGGAGACCATATTGGTCCGCATAGCGATTTTGGTGTTGCCGGCACCCCGCTGGGCCGCGTTGATGACCATGGAGACGACATTGAAAATCATGCCGCCGATGATGATGCGGAAATAGGCCACCGCCGGCTCATGGGTATCGTCAGCGGTTCCTGCTAGCCGGAGAATGGGATCCGCAAAAACGATAGCCAGCACGCTGATGATTATTGTGAGGATCACCGTGATCATTAGCGCCTGCATCAGGACGCTGTTGGCGCTTTCCCGGTCGTCTTCTCCCTTCCGGCGAGCAACGATTGCGGAAACGGCAACGTTCAGCGAAATAAAAATCGCCAGGCAGATAAACTTCGGTTGTGTCGTCAGTCCGACCGCCGCAATAGCATAGGAACCCAGTGAACTGACCATGATCGTGTCGATCAGCCCCACCAGCGCCACCAGAAAGGACTCCAGGATCGAAGGCCACGCGATGCGGAGCGCACGGACCAGCATGTCTCTTCCTGGCGGAATCTCACCAAGAGGCGGGGAGCGATGCAAAAAACGTTGAACGGACCGTCGGCTGTCTGCGGATGCCATGGGATCACCTGCTCTTCCTTGATGCTGCAAATCGTTGCGCTGTAAACCATTTTAACACGGATTTTTCGATTTTGCAAACTTTTTACAAAGAATAGCAAGTTTGGCAATCTATCGCCCAAGTTCAGCCCAGTTCTGCGAGATTTCCGTGGATTCGGTATTTCTGTCACAGTCCGATTGGCGTAGCGCCGTTACAAACATGGTTTGGAAGCGGGCGGCACAACGGTTCCATGACGTTTACTGCCGGACTCCGCCAAGGTAAATTTCCTCTAACGCCAACGCGTCGTCCGCCACCAGAAGGTCGGCATATTTGCCGGGCGCGATGCTGCCGACGAGAGCGTCCAGCTTAGCGGCCCGTGCCGGGTTGATGGTCGCCGCTTTCAAAGCGCTTTCCATGGGCACGCCGAAAGAAATCGCGCGCTGAACGGCAGTGTGAACGTTGATCACCGATCCGGCGATGGTCCCGTCTGCCAAGACGGCCTTTCCGTCCTTGACAAAGACATCCTGCTCGCCCAGGTCGTAGGTGCCATCCGGACAGCCCGCCGCCCGCATAGAGTCGGAGATCAGGCAGATCCGGTCATTGCCCAGAATCTTAAAGGTGGCACGGATCACCGCAGGGTGGATATGGAAGCCATCGCAGATCAGTTCGGCAAAGGTGTCAGAATCATAAATGGCGCCGACAGTCCCCGGTTCCCGGTGGGAAAGACCGGTCATGGCGTTGTACATGTGGGTGTTGCTGGTCGCGCCGGCTGCATAGGCGGCCATGGTCTGATCGTATCCGGCACCAGTATGGGCGACGCAGACGGTGCAGACTTTCGATGCCTTTTCAATGAAAGCCATGCCGCCTTCAATTTCCGGAGCCAGATCAACCTGGCGGATCCGTCCGCCGGAAAGGGCATTGAGTTCGGTAAACAGTTCAAAATCTGCCGGGAGCAGGTATTCCGGGATATGCGCGCCACGCTTTTTCATGGAGAGAAACGGACCCTCCATATTGACGCCGATCATCCGTGCGCCCCGGGTCTGCTTTTTCGCAAAATCGCCGTAGTTGCGGAAGACTTTCCGGAGCGTATCCGGCTGCAGCGTCGTCGAGGTGCCCAGAGTTGTCGTAACGCCGGCCTTCAGATAAGTATCCGCCATGGTCTGCAGAGCCTCTGGCGTGCCGTCGGTGAAGTCCGCGCCGCCGCATCCATGGGAGTGAATGTCCACGAACCCGGGCAGCAGCCGCTTCCCGGAAAGGTCCTTCACCTCGTCGCCGTTTTTCGCCAGATTTGTTCCGATTTCCGCGATTTTTTCATCCTGTACCCGGACGTCCACCTTTTCAAATGTCCCATTTTCCATGAAAACTAAGCCGTTTTTGAATAACATTTTTAAATCCTCCTGTCGATTCTGCCGCCGGCAGTGGGCTGCATTGAAAGCGGCGGTTTCCGTTTTATCCGGAAGCTCTTTTGAGTTTTACAATAACATGAACATGGCCGCCGAATCCGCAGAGATCCGGAAAGCACTGCAGCCGCTGCGCGCTTAGCTTTTCCAAAGAAAAAGCCTTTGAGGATATTATAGCATGAAAGAATCGCTCCGGCAATTGAAAGCTCAGGAATCATTGGAAAAAAACTTTAAAAAATCTAGGGAAACCGCTTGACAAAACGTTCAAAAAGAAGTATAATCGCAGCATGATGAACGTTCAAAAAATGAACAGGGGGATTTGCATTGGATGACTTATTTTCCATTCTGCGTGCTGTCAACCAGTCTCCAGCCGCTAATCAGCGGGAGTTGGCCGCGTCCTTAAATATTTCGGTAGGAAAAATCAACAGTCTTCTCCGCAGCGCCGAGGAGGGGGGCTATCTCCTTCCCAGCCGGGAGGGAAAGCGCACCCGCTTTTCCTTGACGGACCGGGGCCGCAGACTGCTGGAGGGTGCTCTCCTGGATCGCCAGCAAATGAAGCTCTCCCTCTCCGAGGAAACCCGTCCGGTACGGACGGCCGTGATTCTGGCCGCCGGCCGCCGTGAGGCCTTCGACATCCCGACAGCGCTGCTGCCGCTGGGGGAAGGAACGATTCTGGACCGCGCTCTCCAAGTCCTGGAGGACTGTGGAATCCAGCAATTTTACGTCGTCGGCGGTTTTGAATTTGGACAGCTGCGGCAGCACCTTTCCGGCCGCCAAAATGTGACTCTTCTGGAGAATCCCCGCTATAAGTGGTCGGGGACGATGTACGGCTTGAGCCTGCTGGCCGACGAGCTGACGGAAAGCTTTCTGCTGTTGAAAAGCGATCTGGTTTTTGAACAAAAGGGAGCCGAGGCCCTTTTGGAAGAGAAAAGCCCGTTCAGCGCCCTTTTGGCGGCCCCTTCTGGTCATGGGGACGAGGCTTTTGTCGAACTGGACAGCGATGGGGACATTTTTCGGATTAGCAAGGATATCCACCAGATCAACCGGGTGCAGGGGGAAATGGCCGGCATCGTAAAGATTTCCGGCGAAGTGTTCAAAATGATGCTGGATTACTTTTCCGGCAACGAAAACCCCTATCTGAATTACGAGTATGTTCTGGAAAACATCGGCCGTCTTTATCGGTTCCGTGGCGTGATGGTTGATGACCTGGTCTGGAGTAAGGTGGAAACCTCCGAGCAGTACCAGACCCTTGTCAACATCATCTATCCCCGCATCGGGCGCAAGGAGACGCAGATGAAGGAAAAGCTGGCCGCCGATACCTTGGTGGAGGTCCTCGGCGTTCTCCGGGAAGATATTCTGGAGATCTCTTTTGCCGGAGGCATGACCAATACCAACTATTACGCCGAGCTGCGGAACGGCCGGTATATCCTCCGCCTGCCCGGACGGATGACGGAAAGCTTGATCAACCGAGAAAACGAGCGGCGCAACGCCCAGCTGGCCTCTGACCGGGGGTTCAACTGCCGCCTGGTCTACTGCAACGCCGCCACCGGAGTTAAGGTCAGCGAGTATATCGACGGAGCGGAGACATTAAATCCCCGTACTGCCCGTTTGGAAAGCAACATACGGCTCACCGCCGGCATTCTGCGCCGCGTCCATCAGTCGGATATGCCCCTGGAAAACCGGTTTGATCCATTTGAAGAGGCGGACCGCTATGAGGAGCTCCTTCAGGCGGAAAACGCGCAGATGTATAAGGGTTACGACCAGCTGAAGGTCCAGGTCAAGGCGGTTTACCAGCGGCTTAAGGCCATGGGCTATGATCAGTTTCCCTGCCACAACGATTTGGTCGCCGCCAATCTGGTCAAAGATAAAAACGGCCGACTGTACCTCATCGACTGGGAATATTCCGGGATCAACGACCCGATGTGCGACGTTGCGGCCCTGTTCCTGGAAAATGATTTTGCGGCAGAGGATGAGGAGCTGTTTTTCCACTATTATTTTGGGGACGGCGCAGATCTGACCGCAGCCCGGGAAAAAATCCTGATCTTTAAAATCTCTCTGGACTTTCTCTGGAGCATGTGGACGGTTCTGAAGGAGGCCAGGGGCGACGATTTCGGCAGTTACGGGCTTGACCGGTTCCGCCGCGCTCAGGCGCTCTGCACGGAATACTGGGAAACCTACGGCAAATAAAAGGAGGACGCTGACATGAAACCCAACCGCACAAAATCCGAAAGCCGGATTGACTGGAGCCTGACGATATTTCCCCTGGTTGCCATCGGCCTGCTGGCCGCTCTGCTCATTTTGTTCCCGGAGAATTCGGCCAAGGTGATCGAGAGTCTCCGTGACTTTCTGGTCAACGACATCGGCTTTATCTATATCATCTTTGGACTGGGAGTCCTGCTGATTTCGCTGTTCATCGCCTGTTCCCGGTGGGGAAAAATCCGGTTGGGAAAACTGGAGAAGCCCCGCTACAGCAACTTCAGTTGGGGGACGATGATTTTTACCTCCACCATGGCTGCGGATATCCTGTACTGGGCGCTGATTGAGTGGGCCTATTATTTCAACGAGACCCCCTTCGCCATGGAGGGAATGACTCTTGCCCAGAAGCAGGACTGGTCCTCCCGCTATCCGCTTTTTCACTGGGGCCCGATTCCCTGGGCTTTCTACATCCTGCCCGCCGCGGCCTACGGCTATATGATGTACGTGAAAAAGTCCCCGAAGCAGCGGATGAGCGAAGCCTGCCGCCCCATTCTCGGCAAAAAAGTAGACGGCGTTCTCGGCAAAGCCATTGATCTTTTCGCTGTCGTTGGCTTGCTGGCCGCCACTGCAACTACCTTTTCTCTGGCAACGCCGCTGCTGTCCCAGGCGGTATGCTCCATCACTGGCTGGAACCCTTCGCATGTTTTGACCATCGGCATCCTGGTGCTGATCGCCGTAGTCTTTACCTTGGCAGTCATCTTCGGCATCAAGGGAATCTCCAAAGTCGCCAACATTTGCGTTTTCCTCTTTTTCGCTCTGCTGGCCGTATTCCTTTTCGGCGGCCCGGCCCGCTATATTGTGGAGACCGGTATCTCTGCTATCGGTGGTGTTGCCAATAATTTCCTGGAGATGTCCACCTGGATGGATCCTTTGCGGCTGTCCGGCGATGGCATCAGCGGCTTTCCGCAGAACTGGACGATTTTCTATTGGGCCTACTGGATTTCCTGGGCGGTTGCAACGCCGTTTTTCATCGGCAAGATCTCGGAGGGCCGTACCATCCGGCAGACCATCCTCGGCGCTTACATCAGCGGTGTTTCCGCTACCTTTACCGCCTTTATCGTATTTGGCAATTACGGCCTGTACCAGCAGGTTACCGGCAAGGTCGACGTCGCCGGACAGCTGGCTGCAGGTGTATCCCCCTCAGAGGCGATCCTCTCAATTTTTAACACGCTGCCCCTGTCCAAGGTCGCCATTATTCTGCTGATCCTGGCCATGATCGCCTTTTACGCTTCCACCTTTGATGCTCTGACCATGGTCATCGCTTCCTACTCCGTCAAGAACATCAAGGAAGGGGAGGAGCCTTCCCGGAAGCTTCGGGTGTTCTGGAGCGTGGTGTTCATCGTCCTTCCCATCGCGCTGCTCTTTAACGACAGCACCCTGTCTATGCTGCAGACTCTTTCCATTTGTGCGGCACTGCCCATTATGATTGTCATCGGACTGGTTATCGCCAGCTTCATTAAGAATCTGCGCCATCATGAAGAGATCGAGGTCGAAGCGTCCGCAGCGGCGCCGGAAAAGTCGGAAGAACAGCCTGTATCTCCAGATGCCTGAAAAAGCCGGTATACGGCTTTAAAAGATGCGATCGCTGCAAAAACGGTG